>CAZBUI010000042.1:0-13334 GCA_964495055.1 uncultured Candidatus Bathyarchaeia archaeon
GTGAGGAAGGCCGACGTGGTCGTGGAGAACTTCAGCGCGGGCACCATGGACAGGCTGGGCCTGGGCTGGGACGTGCTAAGGGAGCTGAACCCGGGCGTCATCTACGCGAGCATCAGCGGGTTCGGCCACACCGGGCCCTGGAAGGACCGGAGGAGCTTCGACCCCATCGCCCAAGCCACAAGCGGCTACATGTGGCTTATGAAGGACACCATAGCGCCCGACGGGCCGCCTCTTCAGGCGCCGGACGCCATCGCCGACACCATCCCCGGCTTCACCTGCCTCATAGGGATACTCGCCGCCCTCATCCACCGGGGGAAGACGGGGCTGGGGCAGCGGGTGGACGTCGCCCAGATGGACAGCATGATGGCCGTCATGCAGAGCTTCAGCTTCTGGAACCTCGCGGAGACCACGTTCCCGAGGGCCGCCCGGATCGGTCACGTCGGCGTCTCCCGGGTATACGAGACCAGTGACGGCTACGTGTCGTTCAGCCTCCCCGCGGGCCGCATCACCGAGTGGTTCAGGAAGCTTCTGGGTGTCGAGGAGCTAACTGAGGAAGTGATCCGGGGCTGGGTGGGCAGCCGCACCACCGAGGAGGTTGTGAATGCCCTCGCCGAGACGGGCGTCCCCGTGGGCCCCGTCCAAGACCTCGACGAGGCCCAGATCTGCGAGCAGGCCATCGCACGGGAGATGTTCGTAAAGGTCAACCACCCGACACTCGGCGAGATCGTCGAGCCCGGGTTCCCCATAAAGTTCAGCGACACCCCCAGCGACGCCACGGCGCCGGCGCCCCTCCTCGGCCAGCACACGGAGGAGATCCTCATGGGGGTCCTCGGCCTCACCCGGGAAGAGGTGGAGTCGCTGCGGAGAGAGGGGGTGGTGTAGCCCTTGGTTGCTGAGGGTGATAAACGCTCTTCTGTTATAGTGGAGAAGGATGCTCATTGGTCAGGACTCTAATGAAACAATTAAGAGAATCAGTGAAAGAACAACTCCCTTATTGTTTGATAGAGATATTGATTTGATGCCAATGATTTCTGATTTTCATTTGTATTTTAATGATCTAGAGAAGAAGATAAATAATGAACACAAAGGAGGAGTAAATAGTTGACGTTTTTAACTTGATATCTGTCTAATCCAATCAAAGAAGTATACCTTTAAACGTTCAAAATCTCGGTTATCCAATAGATTAAAATGAGCAATTGTATTTCTTGATAATTCAATTTCTTGTATCCTTTGGCTAAACCATCCTTGACTAGGTAGTTTATCTTTGAAATCTTCCCAATTAACCGATATTATTGAGGATAAATCAGAAATAAACGTGTAAAAAATCGGATGTTGCGCCCTTTTACCATGCCATTTCTGGTTTTTTTCTTGGTCAATGTTTTTTTTGAGCATTTCTTCTAACAGTTTTACCTACTTTCTTTTCCCACCAATTCTTCCCATGCTTTTCTAGAGTATCAATAATGAAATATCGAATGCTGTTTTCGAAGAGGTAAAGAAAATAATATACTTCTGTCATTTTTTCTGCATCTTGATAGACTCTTTCTGGCAAGTTAGGACATTTAATATCGGGCATATTTGGTACCTTCACCACACGGATTATTTCAGTTGGTTTTGAGTCTACTACTCTTTGAATTTCTCTTGGTCTCAATTTTAATGCTTCACGATAATCATTAATTTCCTCTAGTTCCAGGTAGGGATAAACGTCAATACCTTGTTCTCCTGCTATTACCATTAAAGCTATATTATCTGAGAATCCATATCCAAGCTCATCTTTTACTTTTTTTATCCTGTAATAAATTGCCCTAGGTGTTATTCCAAGCTTTTTTGTTAATAAATCACTTACTTCACGTTTTGTTCGAGGCAAATTCTGTTCACTCCTATTCCTTGAACCAAGAGGCTGGAGTGTAATCAATTAGCCTTCTGGGAGGATTTCTAGAATCATATTCTATAAGACCTGCATATTTTAGTATGTCTAAAAATGAAGAAACTGAAGGCTGTGCAATACCACTTAATTCAACTAGATCTTTTTGGAGTTTAATACCATCAATGTTCATCCAGATTTTCCTTCGAACTTCTGTTGAGGTAATTTGAGATAAGTATTCATCGATTGCATCTGTATTATGTAGCATCAATATTTTCTTGATGGCTTGAAGCTCATGCAAAAATTTTTTCATCGATTGACATGTCTATTTCTCCTTTTCTTCTTCGATATTTTTAGGTATCTTGAATTCAGGGACAGATATACCAAATTCATCAAGATCAAAAACTTTTCTAGCTCTGAATCCACGTTGAACGGCAATAGGTTCAGCAATTCCAATTTTATACCATAACTGCCACCACTTACTGATAGTACCATGTGTTAGAGATACAGTTCTAGCTATAATTCGTGAGGATTTCTCTCCATCACTCATATCATATGCAATCTTTTTGTTATCATTATCGAGAATCGATTCAAGAACTTCTTTTACCTTACCGAGAATCGAGAATTTAACCCACTTTAGTATTTCCTTGTTTACCTCGATTAGTTCCTTGATGTCCTCTTCATTCATTCCAACTCACCTTAATGTGAAAGTAAATCCGATTATTGATGGTATATTCATATCGATTCCATTTAAAAGTAATTATTCATATGGATAACAGGTTTAACGATAATTATATAAAAATACCTAATTTTGTATTATGCAGATAACTTGATACAAGCACAAATCCCCATCAATCATATAAAACCCAATAAAAAAATACTAAAACAGCTAACCCTCGCCCTAAAGCCCTTTTTAACCTGTAACCAACTACAGAGAACCCTCCTCCACACCTTAAATCCACCCAAACCAACACCATACCGACATGACCCAACCCAACATAGACCGAGAAGCCCTCACCCAGACCCTCAAAGACATGGTAGCCATCGACTCCGTCAACCCCAGCCTCGTGGAAGGCGCCGCAGGCGAGACGGAGATCGCCGACTACCTGGAGCAGTGGATGAACGCCCACGGCCTCGACACCCAACGCTACGACGTACAGCCCGGCCGCCCCAACGTGGTAGGCACCCTCCACGGCACAGGCGGCGGCAGCACCCTCCTCCTCAACGGCCACATGGACACCGTCGGCGTCGACTACATGACCATCGACCCCTTCAACCCCGTGATAAAAGACGGCAGGCTCTACGGCAGGGGCAGCTTCGACATGAAGGGCGGCCTCGCCGCCGGCATGGCCGCCGTCAAGGCTATAATCGACGAGGGCGCAGCTCTCAGAGGCGACGTGATTCTGGCCGCCGTCTGCGACGAGGAGTACGCCAGCATAGGCACCGAGCGTCTCATGATGGACACCGCGGCCGACGCGGCCATAGTGGGCGAGTTCACGGGAGGCAGCATACAGGTGGCCCACAAGGGGTTCGCGTGGGTGGACGTGGAGACCTGCGGCGTCGCGGCCCACGGCAGCCTCCACCGCGTCGGGGTGGACGCCATCGCCAAGATGGGCCACGTCCTCGTCGGCCTCGAAGCCCTCGGCCGACAGCTGGAGGAGACAGAGCACCCCCTCGTCGGCCCCGGCTCCCTCCACGCCAGCACGATAACGGGGGGCAGCGAGCTCAGCACCTACCCCGCCAGCTGCAGGCTCCAGCTGGAGAGGCGGCTCATCCCCGGCGAGGACAGGGGCGACGTGGACGCGGAGATGAAGGCACTCATCGGGTCGCTGGCGAACGCCGACCCCCAGTTCAAGGCCGACTACAAGATAACCTTCTACAGGGCCCCCATGGAGATATCGCCCGACGAGGAGATATGCCGCGTCCTCATGGAAGGCACCGGGAAGCTGCTCGGAAGGACCCCCCGCTTCGTCGGCGGCACGGGCTGGATGGACACCCAGATCATATACAGCAAGGGGATACCCGCCGTCGCCCACGGCCCCAACGGATACGGCGCCCACGCCGAGATGGAGTGGGTAGACCTCCAGTCAGTCTACGAGACCGCCCAGGTCCAGTGGTACGCCATAAAAGAGTTCTGCGGCTAGAGCTCGCAGAGCCAAGCGGCCCTCCGGGCGGCGTCTAGGAACGCCAAGGTGCATCTGCCTGTGAGGTATCCGCAGACCTCGCCGGGGTTCACCACCAGGACGCCGTCCTCCTCCCCTATGGACGCCCGGTGGGTGTGCCCCCGCACCACGACGTCGTAGCCGCCGCGCGCCCTCTCCACGTCCATCTTCCGGTGGCCGTGGAGCAGCGCCACCCGGAGGCCGTCGGCCTCAACCTCCGCGAAGAAGCCCCTGATCTCCGCGCCCACCCCGGCGTAGACCTTGGCTAACAGGTCGCGCTCGGCGCAGTTGTTGCCGTAGACGCCTATCATGGGGGCTTCCAGGGGCTCGAAGTGCCTCGCCGTGAACGGTGAGATGTAGTCGCCGGCGTGGAGCACGAGGTCCACCCCCTCCGTGTTCAGCCGCTCCACCGCCCTGTCTATCATGTGTATGTTGTCGTGGGTGTCAGATACGAGCCCTACTATCAACCCCCGCCCCCTCCCAATAGGTCGTTGAACCGTTTATAAGCCTCGTCCCAGCCCCCGGGCTCCCCCGGAGAATAGACCTGGAGCCCCAGGGTCTCCGACAGCGTCCTCCTGGCCTCCGGGACGCCCCCGATCTCGCCTAGGGAGACCAGCTGCACCACGGCGCTGCCCAGCGCCGTCGCCTCCACAGGCCCGGCGACTACCTGGGCCCCCGTGGAGTCCGCCGTCATCTGGTTCAGCACCCTGTTCCGGGAGCCGCCGCCGATCACGTGAACCACGGGCGGCCTCCCACCCGTTATCTCCTCCAGTTGCCCCAAGGCGCGCCGGTAGCTGAGGGCGAGGCTCTCGTAGACGCACCTGGCGTGTTCGCCAATGGACATGGGCGGCTCCTGCCCCGACTCGACGCAGCAGCGGCCTATGCGCGGCGTCATCTCGCCGGGGGCCTGGAACACGGGGTCGCCGGGGTCTATCAGCGACCTGAACGGCGGCGCCTTCTCCGCCGCCTCGTAGAGCTCGTCGTAGCCCACCACCGAGCCCTTCGATCGCCACTCCCTCAGCAGCTCCTGCTCCAGCCAGAGCCCCGGCAGGTTCTTCAGGAGCCTGAAGGTGCCCCCCGCGCCGCCCTCGTTGGTGAAGTTGTTCCTGTACACGGCGTCGCTTATCACGGGCTCCTTTACCTCGGTGCCCAGGAGGCTCCAGGTGCCGCTGCTGATGAACAGGAAGTCCTCGGTCTTGGTGGGCACGGCGGCCACGGCGCTCCCCGTGTCGTGGCAAGCGGGGGCACAGACCCTGAGCCCCAGGCTCTCACCGAGAAGAGTCCCCGGCTCCACCACCTCCGGGAAGATGTCCACGGGTATCTTCACCGCCTCAAGTATCTCCTCGTCCCACCGCATCTCGACCGGGTTGAACATCTGGGTAGTCGACGCGTGGGTGAACTCGGCCACCCTCTCCCCCGTGAGCCAGTAGTTGAAGAGGTCGGGGACCCCCAGGTACGTGGCCGCCCTCCTCAGGAGTCTGCTCCTCGCCTTGACCAGGCTGGCGAGCTGGTAGAGGGTGTTGAGCTCCAGGAACTGGACGCCGGTCCTCTCGAATATCTCCCTCCGGGGTATCCGCTTGAACACCCACTCCATGAGCCCCCTGGTCCGGGGGTCCCTGTAGTGCACGGGGTCCCCTAGGAGGTTCCCCCCCTCGTCCAGGAGCCCGTAGTCCACCCCCCAGGTGTCGATGCCCACGCTGGAGGCGCCCTCCCTGGCCCACTCCACCCCTTTGATGGCCTCCTGCCACAACCGCTTAACGTTCCAGCAGAGATGTCTGCCCCGTTTGACGGGCTCGTTGGGGAACCTGTACACCTCCTCCAGCCGGAAGCCGTCTCCCTCATAGGAGACGGCCATCACCCGTCCCTGGGAGGCGCCCAGGTCCACGGCTATGACCCTGGTCATCTCTACCCTAATTGTACTTCTCCGCAGATATGGACTTTTACGCCCAGCGCGTGGAACATGGCCGCCTTGGCGGCCAGCGCCCTGTCGGCTTCGGCTGGGGACGGCGCGTAGGCGACCTGTATGTGGTTCGCCTTGTGCTGTGCCATGAACTGGTCCCGTGTCACGCCGTGGAGCACGGCGCTCATCAACGGCCACTGCGGCGTGGTGGCCTCCCATCTCCGCCGGGTCTCCTCCGGCGACAGGTCCACCACGGTGCCCCTGCCGACGTCGACGTGGAGCCCGTTGGGCTTCACGTAGACCCTGCTCCACACTATCTCCCCGGGCTTGCTGTCGCCCTTGAGGGTGCCGCCGCCGAGGGGGAAGTACATGGGTGGCTGCCTCTCGCTACTGGCGCCCCTGTACCCGCCCTTGAAGTGGCTGGGCGGCGCGCTGCCGCTTATGAGGAACACCCAGACGTACTCTCCGCCGTGCCAGTCGCCCCACCTTACGTCGTGGAGCGTGGTGGCCGGGTCCAGGCCCATGGCCCTCCAGACCCTGTTGGTTACCAGCGCGTCCAGGCCGGCGCCCTCGTCCACCTCGTTGAAGTGGGGCAGCGCCTCGCCCGGGTAAAGCTCCTCGCCCGCCTCGCTGTAGACGGGCGGCCTGTCCACGTTGTTGAGCAACCCCTCCGCCAGGTCGCTGGCCGGCGTCATGTCCTTGAGGCCTTGCTGATACTGGATGCCGATGACCGCGCACCCGAACTCGTGGGCGATCCTGACGGCGGCTATGTACATCCTGCACTGCTCCAGTATCTGCCTGTCCGTCAGCTCCGTCGCCTCGTCGGTGCCCGTCACGAACCTCATGCCCCTGGCTTCGAGCCAGCCGCGGACGGCCTGGGCCTCGCCGTCGGTGACCGTCCGCATCCTGGCCACCAGGGCGCTCTGGCTGAGCCGCTCCTTGTAGACGCCCAGGGGGTTGAGCAGCTCGTCCTCGATGATGGCGTTGTACATGCCCATACAGCCCTCGTCGAACACCCCCATGACGGCCTTGTCGTGCCTGAGCCGCCTCGCCAGCGCCTCACCCAGCTCCCTCTCGGGCCCGGGAAGCCTCGCGGGATCAAGAGGCCGAACGTGGCTCGTGTCGTGGGTGATCTTCCCCCACCGGAGCCACTGCCAGATGCCGGTGAGGAAGAACTCGTCGTCGAAGCCCTCGCTCCATATGGTGCTGTACTCTACTCCCATCTTTGTGAGGCAGGCGTTGAGGTTCAGCATCCCCACCAGGCCGGGCCACTGGCCGCTCCAGTTGGCCAGCGTAAGAATCGGTCCCCGGTGGTCGCGGAGCCCGGCCAGCACGTGGTGGCTGTACTGCCACACCGCCTCGGCGACGATGACCCGCGCGTCCCGGGGGATGCCCCTGAAGACGTCCATGCCCATCCGCTGGCTCCAGATGAAGCCGTGGCCCAGCTCCGGGTCGTAAGGGTGCCCCCGCACCACGTGGTAGCCCATCCCCTCGAAGACAGCCCTAACCTTCTCCTCCATCTCCCTCTGGGCGGGCCAGCCCTCCCTGTTGGCGCTCAGCCTAAGGTCGCCGCTCGCCACCAGCACGACCTCGTTGGGGGCAAGGGGCTCGGGCTCCTCGACCCTGGGATAAACGTATTTGCCCATGTACTGAGATGGGCGCCATGGCGTGATAAAACTTAGTCTTGGCGTTCGGCGCAGTACAGTATGTCCCTGACGTTGAGTATCTCCAGGGTGGTGGTGAGGCCCGGCGCTATGAGTGTGGAGCCCGAGACCAGCGATATGACGTCGTTCTCGGAGATGTACCCCTCCTCGATGCTTTTCCTGACGGCGCGGATTACGAGCTCGTCCCGGTCATCCGTCCATGGGACCTTCAGGGGCTCCACCCCCCAGTAGAGGTGCATCCTCCGGCTAACCCGGGGGTCCCTCGAGACAGCCAGTATCCTCGTCCGGGGCCTGTGGGTGCTCACCATGAGGGCGCTGAAGCCGCTCCGAGTGACGACTATGATGGCCGAGGCCTTCACGGCCTCCACAGCTTGGGTGGCGAGGGCGCCTATCACGTTGGGGAGGAGGCTGCCCCTCTCCGAGGACTCCCTGTGGGTAATCTGCTCCTGCACCACCCAGCCGATGTTGTTCATGGCCCGCACCGTCTCCACGGGGTACCTGCCCACCGCCGTCTCGCCGCTGAGCATGACCGCGTCGGCGCCGTCCAGCAGCGCGTTGGCGACGTCGCTGGCCTCCGCCCTGGTGGGCCTCGGGTTGTGCATCATGGACTCCAGCATCTGGGTGGCAACGATGACGGGCTTCCCCAGCCTGTTGCAGGCGGCTATTATCTTCTTCTGGAGCAGCGGAACGTCCCACGGCGGTATCTCGATGCCCAGGTCGCCCCGGGCCACCATGACGCCGTCGCTGGCCTCGATGATCTCCCTGATGTTCTTGACCGCGTCGCCGTGCTCTATCTTGCTGATGAGGGGCTGATCGCCGCCGGCGTCCGAGATGGCCTCCTTGACGGCCTCCACATCCAATGCGTCCCTGATGAAGCTCGCCGCGAACCAGTCGCAGTCCATCTCGACGCCGAACCTTATGCCCTCCAGGTCCTTCTCGGTGGGCGGCCTCATGCTGAGCGCCGCCCCCGGCGCGTTCACCCCCTTCCTGCTGGAAACGTCCCCCCCGGACGCAACCACGGCTTCGAACCCCTTGAGGTCCTTGTCTATGCCCGTGATCTCCAGGTCGATTATACCGTCGTTTATGAAAAGGTGCCCCCCCACCCGCATCTCCGTCGGGAGCCTGTCGTAGCTTACGCTCATCTCATGCCTGTCACCGATCTTAGGCTGAGTGGTGAAGTGTATCCTGTCCCCCTCCTCCAGCATGTAGGTCCTGTCCAGCTCACCGATTCTTATCTTGGGGCCAGGGAGATCGATCATTATGCTGGTTTCACCTATCTCACGGACCCTCTCAAAGACGGGCCTCTTCTCTTCGGTTGTGCCGTGGCTCATGTTAATCCTGGCGACATCCATCCCTGACTGCACCATCGCTCTCAGAGTCTCCTCGTCTTCCGATGCCGGTCCTATGGTGCACACGATCTTGCTGCGAGTGAAAGGAGGGATGCTCATATCACATATCGGTGGATGCTCGATGGTTAAAAACGACTCGCCGGAAGCCTTCATATCTTCGCACGTCAACCTTGTGTAGATCCATATGCAAGACATGACTTCGGTGGCCCCCACCGTATGCAGGGCCCTAGGCGTCAGACTGCCCTCGTCAGCGGAGGGCTTCCCATTACCCGAGGTGTCTCTGTCCATACAACACACTGAGAGGCTGGCCGTGGTGGTGATAGACGCCTTCGGCGTAAGCACGTGGAGGAAGACCAAAGAGAGGACCCCCATATTCAACAAGCTTAGAGACCTGCACGGCACCATCATCAAGTCCGTCATGCCGAGCATAACGCCCGTGAACTTCGCCACCATGCTCACCGGCGCAGACCCCCTGACACATGGGATAACTAACAGGGAGCAGCCGCTGAAGCATGAGACCATCTTCGATGTCATGAGGGAGGCCGGCACGGTATCCGCGACGGCCGCGCGGGCTAAAAGCAGCAACGGCATACTCATCTCACCCAACGCAGACAGACCGGGTGTGGCGGCCTCAAACCTCGACTCAGAGGTCACAGAGATCGCCTGCAGGATGATCTGCGAGGCCGTGAACCTGCTGTGGGTTCAGCTACTGGACGTGGACGACGCCGGCCACGCCCACGGCCCCCACAGCCCCGAGAGCATGATGGCCGCCGGGAGGGCCGACGCGAACCTACGGCTTATCTTGGACGCCGCCCGGGCCGAAGGCTACTCGGTCATGGTGTTGGCCGACCACGGCCAGCACACGTCGCCGGACGACGCCCACAGGGGGGTCCACGGCACCGACATGCCCGAGGACCTGCAAGTACCCTTCCTCTGGGCAAACAGCGATGAATTAATAGACGTGCTGGGATGAGGCTTTGAAGCCCAGAGCCCTCATAATACACGGCCCCATAGGCTGCGGTAAGACCCGGAGAGCCCTCGAGCTGGCCGAGATAGCCGGTCAGAGTGGATACAATGTCCTCGGGATCGTCGGATTAAGAGTCGTAGAGGACGGTGAGACGACGGGCTACACGGGCATGGACCTCGCCTCCGGGGAAAGGTTCCCGCTGGTAAGGCTCACCTCGCTCGCCGAAGGCGGTGACTGGCGGAGGCTCGGGGAATGGAAGTACTCGTTCAGCGACGCCGGCTTCGAGAGGGCCAACTCCATCCTCGAGGAAGCCGCCGAGGCTCTGAACGAAGATACCGTGGTGATAGCCGACGAGTACGGCCACATCGAACTACAAGGCATGGGCATCCACAGAGGTGTGGTGAGGGTCGCCGAGGCGCTGAAGCGCGGCGGATGCCTAGCGGTCCTCTGTAGAACCGACAAGGTGGAGGCCGTGGCCGAGATTCTTCCCGAGGGCGCGGCCGTCCTCGCGGCGGAGGCTGACAGCCCAGGCTTCTGGGAGAGCCTCAGAGATTGGTTTAATTAAAACATAAAACAGAGTTCCACCACAGCCATAGAGATAGGGAGGGTCACAGTTGGAGTACGACAACATACTAAAAGACGTGTTAGGCAGGGAGGGCTTCCTCGTCGTCGGCAGGAACGTCGTCAGGACCGACGCGCTGGACAAGGTCATGGGCAAGGCCATGTACACGGCCGACTACGTACCTAGGGGCACCACCCTTCTCAAGGTCTACCGTAGCACCGTGCCCCACGCCCTCATCAAGGCCATCGAAACCGCCGAGGCCCTAGAAGTCCCCGGCGTCGAGGCCATATACACCGCCGCCGACGTCACGGGCAACAACCAGATAGGCTACGCACTCCCCGACCAGCCCTTCCTCAACGCAGAAAAGGTCCACTACATAGGCGACCCCATCGCCCTTGTCTGCGCCAGAGACGAGTACGCCTTGGAGAAGGCATTCGAGAAGATGAGCGTCGAGTATCAGGAGCTGCCGGCGATGCTGGACATAGACGCCTCCCTCGGCGAGGACGCCGCCGACATCCACGACGGCGGCAACATAGCCCTCACCACGAGGATAAGGAAGGGAGACACCGAGAAGGGCTTCGGCGAGGCCACCGTGGAGGTCGAGGAGACCTACTGGAGCCCCTACCAGGAGCACATGTACCTCGAGACCGAGGCCGCGTACGCCATACCCGAGTCCGGCAAGGTGACCGTGATATGCAACGGCCAGAGCCCCTTCCTCGTCAGGGAGAAGGTGGCCCACGTCCTCGGGTGGAGCCTCAACCAGGTAAGGATAATCCAGGCCCTCACCGGCGGCGCCTTCGGAGGCAAGGACGACCAGGGGCCCCTGGTGGCGGCTTACGCGGCTTTCGCCGCCACCAAGCTGGGGAAGCCCATAGCCCTCGTTTGGGACAGGACCGAGTCCGTCTCATACAGCAACAAACGGTTCCCCGCCAGGATAAGGTACAGGTCCGGCGCAACGAACGAGGGAAAGGTCACCGCCGCCGAGGTGGACATCACCCTGGAGTGCGGCGCATACGCCAACAGGGCGCCGTTCTGGCTCTGGAGGCAGACCGCCCACGCCGCCGGCCCCTACGAGGTAGACAACTGTAGCGTGGACGGCAGAGCCGTCTACACCAACAAGGTCTACGGCGGCAGCTTCAGGGGTTTCGGCAACCTCGCCATCGAATTCGCCGCTGAGACCCAGATGGACCGCTTGGCCCACGAGTTGGGCATGGACCCCGTGGAACTCAGATTCAGGAACGTGCTCAGAGTCGGCGGCCGAACCACCTGCGACCAGGTCCTCGACCACAGCGTCGGCATGGAGCAGTGCCTCACAGCCGTACGGAACGCCTCAGACTGGGACAGCCGCAGAGAGCCGGTGCGTGAAGGCGCCAAGGCCCGAGGCATCGGCGTCGGCCTCGCCTACCACGGCATAAGCACCAGCCGCGGCACACCCGACTGGAGCGCCGCCAGCCTCCTACTCAACCAGGACGGCAGCGCAACCTACAGAACCGGCATAGTCGAGCTAGGCCAAGGTAGCCCCTTCGGCCACGTCAAGATAATCAGCGAGATAACAGGCATCCCACCCGAAAACATACGCATCGAACTCCCGGACACAGACAGCACCCTCAACGCCAAACCCACCCACGGCAGCCGCGGCCTCATGCTGGGCGGCACAGCCGCCGCCAAAGCCGCCCTCAAACTCAGAGACAGCATGACGGCATGCACCGCAGAGATATTAGATATACCCGGTGACAGGATCGCGTTAGCCGACGGCAGAGCCTATGACAAAGAAGACCCCGAGACGAGCATCAGCGTCAGGCAGCTCGCCGAGGAGATGTACAACCGCGGCCACAGCCCAGGCGCCTACGGCTACTTCAAGGCGCCGGAGCGGTTCTTCGACCCCGAGACGGGGCTGGGCGTCAACTACAGCGTCTACACCTTCGCCGCCACTGTAGCGGAGGTCGAGGTGGACACCGAGACAGGAGAAGTCACGGTCCTCCGCGTCTGGCCCGCCATGGACTGCGGCAAGGTCATCGACCCATTGATGATAGAGGGACAGATCGAGGGCGCCATAAGCCAGGGCATGGGCTTCGCACTCATGGAGAACATGGAGCTCAAGGATGGGCGGGTGATGAACCCGAGCTTCAAGGACTACGTGGTGCCCTGCAGCCTGGACACCCCCCAGATAGAGCCCGGGATCTTAGTGGAGGAGCCCTACAGGCACGGCGCGTTCGGCGCTAAGGGGGTGGGGGAGCCCGCGATAATCAGCGTCGTCCCCGCCATAACCAACGCCATCCACCACGCCACCGGCCTATGGTTCAACACGCTGCCGGTGCAGCCGTGGACCCTGCATAAGGCGCTGAGGGAGGCGGTGCCATGAGGCCGTTGCCCCGTTTCCAGTACCACGCGCCGAAGACGCTCGCGGAGGCGCTGCGGCTAATGGACACCCTGGAGGACGCGAAGCCGGTGATCGGAGGGACGGACTTAGTGCCCCTGCTCAGGGAGGCCGCCTGCAGACCATCACATCTGGTCGACCTCAACAATGTGATGGAGCTGAACTACGTGAGGATGCAGGAAGGCTTCATATGCATAGGCGCCACGGCGACCCACAGCCAGGTGGCCGCCAGCGAGTTGATGCGCGGGGCCCCGGCGGTCGTCGATGCGGTGTCACGAATAGGCAGCCCTCAGATAAGGAACCGGGGCAGCGTGGCGGGGAACCTCTGCAACGCGTCCCCCGCCGCCGACTCTGCGCCGCCCCTGCTGGTGTACGACGCCGAGGTGAAGATAGCGTCCAGCGGCGAGACAGTCATCATCCCGCTACCTGAGCTGTTCGCCGGCCCCAAGATCAACTGCCTCGAGCCCAACGAGCTCGTCACCGAGATAAGGT
>CAZBUI010000043.1:0-13242 GCA_964495055.1 uncultured Candidatus Bathyarchaeia archaeon
CGCGTTCCGAATCGGTAACTCCAAGGTGCCTCTGATCTGCTCAAGAATATGCAATCCTTTGTCGGTTATGTCATATAATATGATTCGTCTTCTCCCTTTCGTGATCTCTTCACTGGAGAGGAACTGATTCTCCTCCAGTTCATAAAGAATAGGATAAACGGAGCTGGTCTTGAATTCCTCTCCGGTAAGGTTCTTCAACTCCTTAGCTACGTCATATCCAGACAGTTTTTTATTAGCCAAAATCCATAAAATAAGGAACCGGCTTAAACCTCGTAAAATAATTTTTACTACTTCATCCTCCGGCATTTCACTCATTTTTTCACTGTCCAAGCTTTCTACTCCTAAATATCATTCAATTAACGTAATTGGAAATATTTATGTGAACACCCCGGTAATAGTTAACTAGTTTGGTAGACATTGAAGGAGCGTTCATCCGCGGTTTTGAGAAACCGCTAATACTATGGTTGCTACGTGATGGACCGAAAACCGGCTACGAGATAATAATCGAGCTAACTAGACTCACTGGGAAATCTTTCAACTCCAGCAGCGTCTATCCTTTTCTTCACTGGCTAGATGAACAGGAGCTAGCTTTCAGCAAGTGGGTTATGAGGGGGGGACGTAAAATGAGGTACTACTACCTTACAAATAGAGGGAAAGAACTCTATATCAACATACAGGCTTTTTTCCAAGGATCACTAAAAAAGATGTTTGAACACTTTATCCAGACATAAGCTTACAATAACAATGTTAACGGCGGTCTACCCGTCAATTTGTAGATGAGGACGGATAACTTATGAGATAAATAAGTAACACAGCCAATCTAACAGACTTCGTTTCTATGCCTAGAGTCGTTGAACATGTTATAGAATTTAATTTACACAGGGTAACCGGCCAAAGGGCGTGGGACCCACCCGAACCCATTCCGAACTCGGAAGTTAAACCACGCTCCGTTCACGGCATTAGTAATGTCTTCGGCTTCGCGAAACCGTGAAAGCTGGTGGCCCACCTTTCGTTTTTGCGCTGGTTTACGCGGTTCAGCGTGCGAAGCCGCGAACGTTTAAATATACGCCCCGAAACCTAACGAGCATTATCGCAAGAGATACGGGTTGGCTTCGGGCGGCCAAACGAGGAGACTGGAAGGGGAAAAGGGTGAGCGTGTGGTTAGAGCTGGAAAGACTCGCGTTATCCCACGGATACCTCGGCGTGTTCATACTCGCCCTGGTGTGCAACCTCACCTTCTTCCTGCCCGCCCCCCTCGTGGTACCCGTCTATGCCATGGGAGTAACCCATAGCCCGATCCTGCTGGGGCTCAGCAGCGGACTGGGATCGACCATAGGCGAGTTCTCGTCGTACCTGATTGGGCTTGCCGGGAGGAGGATCATCGACAGGAGGTACGAGGAGCATATAGAGACGGCGAAGAGGCTACTTCAGAGATACGGGGCGGCCATGATCTTCGTGTTCGCGTTGACGCCGCTCCCGGACGACCTTCTGCTGGTGACCTTCGGCTTGATAAACTATGACTTGAAGAAGGCGTTCACCGCGATGCTTCTCGGCAAGATCATGTTGAACATGGCCGTGGCCTACGCCGGAAGGTACAGCTTCTCCTCAGTATGGGGTTTCGTGGCCTCCATGAACAGAGTAGAGGTGCTGTTACTGGCGTTATTCGGGGTGGCGGCCTTGTTGGCGTCCTCGAGGATCGACTGGTCCACCGTCTACAATAAGATGGAGAGCCTCAGGCGAGGCTAAAGGAATCCGCGTGAGCATCCATGATATGGGGGCCCGGGTTCGTTTGATTCCTGTGGGGTTAGCAGAGCCGGCTAGGTGACGGTGGCCTTGTCGTCGCTGAACGCCTCGTGTTCCCCATGGTCGATGACGGCCTTCAGGTGCTCAGTCACCTTCCAGACGTCGTGGTAGCTCACGTACAGCGGGATGGGTGCCAGCCTGATGATGTTGGGCGGACGGAAGTCGGGTATGACGCCGCGGGCGATGAGCGCCTGGGTTATCCTCCAGGCGTCGTCGTGGGTGACGCCGACGTGTCCGCCCCTTCTATCGGGGTCCCGTGGCGTGGCCACCCCGTAGCTGTAGGGCTCGCCGCTCAGCGTCTCGTCGATCAGGTACATTAGGTAGCTCGTTATCCGGATGCTCTTCTCGCGTATGTTGCCTATGCCTGCCTCGGCTATCATCTGGAGGCTACCCTCGAGGGGGGCCGAGCTAAGCATTGTAGTGGTGCCTATCTGCCAAGCCGCCGCCGTCCGCGCCGGGTCGAACTCGGTGCGCATCTCGAACATGGTGCTCCTGTCGTTGCCGAACCAGCCCGCCAAGCCGGGCGTGGTGCCGAAGTGGCGGCGGTTCACGTAGAGGCTGCTCGTGCTGCCGGGGCCGCCGTTCACGTACTTGTAGTTGCACCAGAACGCGAAGTCTGCGCCCCAGTCGCTGAGGCGGTGGGGCACCACGCCGACGCTGTGGCTGCAGTCGAATCCGATGAGTATGCCCCTGTCGTGGGCCTCCTCGGTGAGTCTCTCCATGTCCAGGAGCTGGCCGCTACGGTAGTAGACGCTGGGCAGAAGCGCCAGGGCCACGTCGCTGTCCATGGCGTCGACTATGTCGTCTTCCTCGATGAGGACGCCGTCCCTGCTCTTCACCAGCACCAGGTCCGTGTCCGGGTTCCCGCCCCTGAGCCTTATCTGGGCGCTCAGCGCGTAGAGGTCGCTGGGGAAGTTCAGCTCGTCGGCCAGTATCTTGGTTCTCCCCGCCTCGGGCCTGTAGAACGTGGCGACGAGGGCGTGGAGGTTCACGGTGGTGCCGCCAGTGACCACAACCTCGTCGGAGTGGGCGCCGACGATGGGGGCCTGCAGCTCGCCCAGCCTCTCGGCATACGTTATCCAAGGCTGTTCGGCGCCGCTCCAGCCCCTGATGCCCAGCTTCTTCCACTCGTCCATGACCCGTAGGAGGGTGCTCTCAGCGTCGAAGCTCATGAGCCCGAGGCTGTTGCCGTCCATATAGATGCATCCCTGCAGCCCGTAGAACCTTTCCTTGTACCCGGCCAGCGGGTCGGCCTCGTCCAGCCTCAGAGCGCAACCTTCCCCGGGCTCGAAGTCCATCGTAAACATCTCTGGGTACCTTCAAGCCCGTGAGGCTTTAAGACCTGTGAAAAGACGGAATCTAGTATAGGAGGGTGACTTTCACCGTCTCGCCTTCCTCGACCACGCTCACGCCTATGGGAAGTATGATGTACCCGTCGGCGTGGGCCATGCTGGTGATGTCGCCGCTCTGCTTGTAGACCCTGTACGCCTTCCCGTCCTCGACCCTCACGGTGATGAACTGCTCGCGGTCTGACCTCGACTCCACCCTGTGCCCCATGGGCAGCCTCAGAACACGTGTCTCCCTGGGGGGCAACCGCGCCATGAGGCGGAGCGCGGGCTCCAAGAAGACGTAACTGTTGTTAAGGCAGCTTGTGGGGTAGCCGGGCATCACGAAGATGGCGGTGCCGTCCACCTCGCCGAAGAGGGTGGGCTTGCCGGGCTTGACCCTGACGCCGTGGAAATAGACCGTGCCGAGCCGCTCCATGACCTCGCCGAAGAGGTCCTTGACCCCCACGCTGCTTCCGCCGCTGAAGACCCCTATGTCGTAGCCCGCCGCGTCCATGACCGCTTTCTCGATGGACTCCACGTCGTCGAGCATGATGCCCCTCTTCACGGGGACTCCCCCGTTGGCCTCGATGACAGCCGACAGCGTGTAGCTGTTAACGTCGTATATCTGGCCCGGCTGCAGTGGCGTCCCCTGTGGAGCTATCTCGGGCCCAGACGAGTATATGGCCACCCGGGGCTTATCGTACACCTGCACCTCGGCGTAGCCGAGGGCCGCCAAGGCCCCCACCATCCCGGAGGAGAGAACGGCGCCTCGGCTCAGCACGTGGTCGCCTTTCTTCATGTCCTCGCCGGCTGGTGCCATGTTCCTGCCTGCTCTGACCTCCTTGTAGACGGTGACAGCCTCTCCTTCTAGCGCTGTATCCTCGACCATGACCACGGCGTCGCTGCCCCTCGGCATGGGGCTGCCTGTCGCTATTTCCAATGCCTCGCCGCCGCCGACCTCGCCCTCGTAAAGCTCGCCCGTGTGCTGGACGCCTATGAGCTTGAGGCGGACCGGCGAGTCCCTGCTGGCCCCAGAAGTGTCCCTCGCCTTCACGGCGTAGCCGTCCATGGACGCTCTGTCGAAGGGCGGCACGTCGAACCCCGCGACGACGTCCGCCGCGAGCACCCGGCCCGCTGCCTCGTCGAGGGGGACCGCCTCCACGCGGCTGATGGGCTCCACGTTCCCCATGATGAGCTTGACCGCGTTCATCCTGTCGGTCAGCTCCGTGAAAGGCTTCATGGTCACGCCCGGTCCAGCTCCCAAAGCATGTGTCCGACGCCGGGCAGGATGATCTTTTCGAGCGCCGTGCGCACGGCCCCCTTCGAGCCGGGTAGACAGAACACGAGCTTGTCCCGGGCTACGCCCGCCGTGGATCGGCTCCATATGCCGGGTAGCCCCACCTCCTCGTAGCTGAGCCTCCTCATGTGCTCCCCGAAGCCCGGCAGAGTCTTTTCGAGGAACCCGCGCACCGTGTCAACGGTCCTGTCCTTGGTCCCTATCCCGGTTCCTCCGCTGGTGACTATCACTCTAACTTCCTCGCTACTGACTGCCTTTCTGATCCAGCTCTCGATCTCGGCGGCGTCGTTGGGCACCAGACCATACAGCTTCACCCTGTGCCCGGCGTCCATGATGAGCTTCCTAGCCGTCCGGCCTGTCTCGTCGGTCTCGACAGTCCTCGTGTCGCTGGTAACAAGCAGCGCGAAGACGGTCCTGGTCTCCTGGTCCCTAGGGTGGTCTCTCATCTCTCCTTCCACTTCTCTATTACCCTCACGTCCGTGATCCGTGCGTCCGGGTACTGCCCGTCCTCGTCCTTCTCCAGGTACTTGACCATGTCCCAGATGCTGAGCAGCGCCACCGCCACGCCCGTCAGCGCCTCCATCTCCACGCCAGTCCTGTAGACGGCGGTGACCCTGCAGCGGGCCTCTATGAAGGTGTCTCCGATCTTGAACGAGGTGTCCACGGAGCCGATGGGCACGTTGTGGCACAGCGGTATGAGGTCGGGCGTCTTCTTCACGGCCTGGATGGACGCCACCTCGGCCACCGCCAGCGGGTCGCCCTTCCTCACCGTGCCCCGCTCAACGGCCTCCACCGTCTCCCTCCGCAGAACTATCCTGCCGGTGGCCGTCGCCGTCCTTTGAACCACGTCCTTCCCGGAGACGTCCACCATGCGCACCGGGTCCCTCTCACTCACGCCGTTCTCCCTCCACCCACACCTCACCGTCTGCGGTGTACTCCTTCTTCCAGAGCGGCACCCTCTTCTTAAGCTCGTCTATCACGTACCTGCACGCAGTGAACGCCTCGTCCCTGTGCCCCGCCGACACCGCTATGTAGACAATGCTGTCCCCCACCCCCAGGTCGCCGATCCTGTGCACCACCGCGACGCGGTGGACGCCGAACCTCTCCAGCGCCTCGTCCCTTATGGCTGACAGCTGCTTCACCGCCATCTCCTCGTATACCTCGACGCTCATCCCCTCCACGCCGCGCCCCTCTGAGGTGTCCCTCACGGTGCCCAGGAACCCGACCACGCATCCGCTGCCCGCGGTCTTCACCGACTCCAGCACCGCGTCCACGTCTATGTCCTCCCTCTGAACCCTTATCACTTCAACCACCGCTCACCGGGGGGAAGAAGGCCACCTCGTCCCCCTCCACGACCACCGTCTTCAGGGGCGCGAAGACGCCGTTCACCGCCACCAGCACTTGGTCCCTAGCCGCCATCCCCTCGTACAGCCCCTTCACGTGCTCCCGGAGTCCCTCAACGGTGACCCCGTCGGGGACCTCCATGGCCTCCTCCCGCCTCCCCGTGATGTCCCTGAAGCTGGCGAAGTACTTAACGTGAACCCTCAAGCTCAATCCCTCCAGTAGGGCTCCCGGCGGGCCACCGCCTCCCTGAAAGCCTCCACCAGCCTCTCCCGCGGCTCCCCCGCCCTAATGTGCTCGGCGAAGGGCACCAGGTTGTCGTCCCTCATGAGGCACGGCTTGAGGCGGCCGTCGCTGGTGAGCCTGAGCCGGGTGCAGTAGGCGCAGAACCTGCTGTTGTGCATGGGGCGCACCACCTCCACCTGGGCGCCGCCCTCGAGGCTGTATATCCTGCGCCTGTGAAGACTCCTCTCCACCACCCGGGCGGCCCTGCTCTCCAGCTCGGCCTCCACGGGCTGGAGGTCGGCGTGGTACCGCTCGTAGTACTCGACGCCGTTCTCCAGCTCCTGGAACTCTATGAGCTGGAGCACCGTGCCCGTGTCCCTGCTGAACGTGATCATCTCCGGTATCTCGTCGTCGTTCACGTCCTTCATGACCACCATGTTGAGCTTGACTGGGTGGAGGCCGCAGCGGAGGGCGGCCTCTACGCCTCTCTTGACCCGGTTTTCGTCTGGGCAGCCGGTTATCTCCTTGAATCTGCGGGGGTTGAGGGTGTGGAGGCTGATGTTGACGCGTCTGAGGCCGGCCTCCTTGAGGCTGCAGGCTTTCTCTTCGAGGAGGCTGGCGTTGGTGGTCATGGAGACTTCTTCTACGTGGGGGGCTACGCGGCGCACTATCTCGACTATGTCGTCTCTCATGAGGGGCTCGCCGCCTGTGAGCTTTATCTTGGTGATGCCGAGGCCGGCGGCTATTTTTACGGCTGTCTCTATCTCGTCTGGGGTGAGCTCGGTGCCTGGGTTGTGTTCTCCCTCCTGGTGGCAGAAGAAGCAGTTGAAATTGCAGCGCTGGGTTAGGCTTATCCTGAGGCTGTTTACGGGTCTGCTGTGGGGGTCTACGAGTTTCTGGTTCAGTTTTGGTTCGCCTCTATTTCATGCTGCGTGGTCGCTATAAACTGTTATGCATGGGGGACCATATCGGCTTTTGTGGGCGAAGGTTTTATCTACCCACGAGTGCGTTATGCATCGGTAAACATGTCGAAGAATCGTAACATGATGATAGTAGCGGCGGTGCTGGTTTTAGTCGTGGCGGCTGGGGCCTACGTGATCATGACGAGACCCGGCGAGGAGGAGCCGGTGACCCTCAAGGTCTTCCACGCCGGCAGCCTCACGGTGCCGCTGGAGGAGATCGAGGCAAGGTTCGAGGCGGACCACCCCAACGTGGACGTGCACCTGGAGCCCGCGGGAAGCGTCCAGTGCGTCCAGAAGGTCACGGAGCTGGGGGAGCAGGCGGACGTGGTCGCCTCCGCCGACTACAGCCTCATACCCAGCATGATGATCCCCGACTACGCGGAGTGGTACGTGATCTTCGCGCGGAACGAGATGACCCTCGCATACGCCGAGACCAGCAGGTACTCCGACGAGATCGACGAGGACAACTGGTACGAGATACTCGCCAGGCCGGACGTGAAGTGGGGGTTCAGCAACCCCAACCTGGACCCGTGCGGCTACAGGACCCCCATGGTTATACAACTGTCCGAGCTGCACTACGGAGACGACGCGATATTCGAGACCCTGGTGCAGGGCCACTCGACCATCACCGTCGCGGAGACAGACGGAGTCTACGTTATCGACAGCGCTATGGAGGACCTGGCTCCCGACACGGAGAAGATAAGCATCAGGGACAAGTCGGTGGAGCTGGTGAGCATGGTGCAGTCGGGGGGACTGGACTACGCGTTCGAGTACAGCAGCGTCGCCAAGCAGCACAGCCTACTGTATCTGGACCTGCCCGCGGAGATCGATCTCAGCGACATAGTCTACGAGGACACGTATAGGCTTGTCAAGGTTGAGACGACCAGCGGCACCAGCGCCGGGAAGCCCATAGTCTACGGGGTCACGATGCCTAAGGACGCGCCTAACCCGGAGTTGGCGGCCGAGTTCATCGAGTACATGATCGACGAGGACGGCGGGCAGAAGTTCACTGACCTGGGTCAGCCGCCCATCAGCCCCGGGCTGGCCAGTGACCTGGATCTGGTGCCCGAAACCCTGAAACCCTATCTAAGGGAACAAAGTTAAATGAAGATGAAGCCCCGCCGCTATCCCTTATCCATCCTTTTCAGTCTAGTAGGTTCGTTCACGCTCTTGTTCACGGTGTTCACGCTCCTCAACATGGTGGCCCGGCAGGTCATATGGGACCTGCCTGGGCTGGTGGACGCCGCCACCGACGGCTACGTCCTCGGCTCCATATGGTTAACGCTGTACGCGTCGTTTCTTGCGACGCTGATAGCGGTGGTGTTCGGGACGCCCCTAGCGTATGTTTTGGCGCGGCACGACTTCAAGGGCAAGAGCCTGGTGGAGGCGGTCATTGATCTCCCCGTCATCATCCCTCACAGCGTCGCCGGGATAGCCCTCTACACTTTGCTGATGAGCCGCAGCCCCGTCGGCAGCGTCTTCGCGGGCATCGGACTGGTGTTCGAGGACCACCTCCCCGGGATAGTGGCGGCTATGTTCTTCGTGAGCGCCAGCCTCTACATCAACGCGGCCCGGGACGGGTTTCACAGCGTGGACTACAGGCTGGAGCGCGTCGCCCGGACGCTGGGCGCCAGCCAAAGCAGGGCGTTCACAAGGGTGACCCTGCCCCTGGCGGTCAGGCATCTCCTCTCGGGCGCAATTATGAGCTGGGCTAGGGGCATAAGCGAGTTCGGCGCCGTCGTCATGATCGCCTTCTATCCCATGATTGCCCCCATACTCATCTATTACAGGTTCACGACCACCGGCCTCAGGGGGAGCCAGCCCATAGCGGTGATGCTCATAGTCATATGCCTGACGGTGTTCCTGTCGCTCAGGGTCCTGAGCAGGAGGTGGGAGCGGGGATGATACGGTTCGAGGGGGTGAGTAACGACTGGGGCGAGTTCAGGCTCAGGGACGTAGGCTTCCACGTCGCGGAGGGCGAGTACTTCGTGGTGCTGGGCCCCACGGGGGCGGGGAAGACGCTGTTGCTGGAGACCATCGCGGGCTTCTACACGCCGAGGAGCGGTAGGATACTGCTCAGAGGGATGGACGCGGAGACGCTTCTCCCCGAGGAGAGGGGCGTGGGCTTCGTCTATCAGGATTACAGCCTGTTCCCGCACATGACGGTGGAGGGGAACACCAGGTTCGGCTTGGAGATGAGGGGAGTCTCAGCCGAGGAGACGGAGCGGCGTGTGGACGAGGTGTTAAGGCTTCTCGGGATAGAGGGGCTCAGGGATCGCTACCCCGGGACCCTGTCCGGCGGTGAACAGCAGCGCGTCGCCTTGGCCCGTGCCCTGGTCATCGAGCCGGATATTCTACTGCTGGATGAGCCTCTCAGCGCGTTGGATACACGCACCCGGGAGGCGTTGAGGGACGAGCTCAGGCGTATCCACAGGGCAAGGGGCACCACCACGGTTCACGTGACCCACGACCAGACCGAGGCGCTGTTCCTCGCTGACAGGGTGGCTGTGATCATCGACGGGATGCTTGTTCAGGTTGATACCCCTGACAGGGTGTTCAACAAGCCGGGCTCTGTGAGGGTCGCCGAGTTCGTGGGCGTCGAGAACGTGCTGGAGGGCTTCGTCACGGGGTACACCGACGGGGTGGCGTCCATCGACTGCGGGTTCGAGGTTAAGGCGGTTTCCGAGGTAACGGAGGGCTCGGTTTATGTGTTCATCCGCCCCGAGAACATAATCCTCAGCTCCGAAGCTTTCCCGTCCAGCGCCCGCAACGTCGTCGAGTGCACGGTGCTGGAGGTCGTCAAGCTGGGCAGCATACATCAGGTGAAGACGGATAAGGGTTTGAACGTCGCTGTGACGCAGCAGTCCGTCGACGAGTTCGGGTTGAAGCAGGGTTCGAGGATGTACGCCAGCTTCAAGGCCACCGCGGTCCACGTGATCCAGCGGACCATATAGCTTAGGGCGTTTACCGTTCTTCCTTTATCTTCTGTTCCAAGGTCTTGAGCTCGCCGTGCTCGGAGACCCTGATCTTTGTTTCCAGTCGCACCGGTAGGCCCACCTGCCTGAAGAACCCCATGAGGTTTGCGCCGTCTATGTAGTCCATGATCTTGCCCTGTTTGATGGCGTCCACCAGCATGGCCTCTACCTTCGGCATTACCTGGGGGTACTGGTGTTTGGCGGAGTTCCATACTTCCCACGCACGGTTCTTGAAGTATCTTCCCAGTATCTCGTCGTTGGTGGGCTTCTTGGCCGGTTCTGGCTCCGGCTCCGGTTGCTCTTCCTTGATCTGGTTCAGGAGCATCTTGCGCCGCAGCTCTTGGAGTCTCTTCTGTTTTATGCGTTCAAGCTCTTCGTCCATGTCTTTGGCCTGCGTTGAAATAGCGAGGCTGATGAGATTTATTCTTTCCTGATGGCCGCCGGCTTGATGCTGCTTATCCTGATGCTGTTTACGATGACCAGAAGCGTCAGACCGACGTCCCCGAGGATCACGGCCATCCAGAGAGTTATGGAGCCCAGGGCGCCCAGCACGACGATTGCCAGCTTCACCAAGATGGATAACGCTATGTTCTCTTTGACGCGGGCCACCGTGGTCTCGGCGAGGCGGATGAGGTAGGTCAACCTGCTGAGGTCATCCTCCAAGAGCACGATGTCCGCGGTCTCGAGGGCTATGTCGCTGCCCAGGCCGCCCATGGCCACGCCTACGTCGGCGGCGGCCAGCGCCGGGGCGTCGTTCACTCCGTCGCCCACCATCACGACCCTACCCTTTTTCTTGAGTTCCTCGACCACCACTACTTTCTCGTCCGGCAGGAGGCCGGCGTGGTAGCCGTTGAAACCCAGCTGCCGCGCGATGGCTCTGGCCGTGTTCTCGTTGTCGCCCGTGAGCATCTCCACCTTCATGCCCCTCGCCTTCAGGGTCTTTATTGTGCCTCTGGCTCCCTCGCGCCTCTCGTCCATGAGGCTTATGAGGCCGATGACGTCGTTCTCCTTGGCCACGATCACGGTAGTCTTGCCCTGGTTCTCGAGCTCAGTTAGTGCCTCGTCGGGGTAGCTCAGCCCATTGTCGGAGAAGAGCCTCTGGCTGCCGATCTGGTAGAGGGAGCCGTCTATGACCGCCTCGACGCCTCTCCCGGTCTGGGACTTGAACTCGGACGCCTCAAGCAGGGCCACGCCCTCCCTGAGTGCTGCCTCGGTAATAGCCAACGCTATAGGGTGCTTGGAGTTCTCCTCCAGCGTCGCCGCCACGCTCAGCAGCGTCTCCCTGAAGACGCCGTACGGCACCACGTCGGTCACCACGAGCCTGCCCCTTGTAAGAGTGCCCGTCTTGTCGAACGCGAACACGCGGGCCTTGTCCACCTCCTCGATGTACGTGCTGCCTTTCATGAGGACACCGTTGCGGCTCGCGCTGGTGATGGCGGAGACCATGGCCACGGGCGTCGCTATGGTCAACGCGCAGGGGCAGCCGATGACCAGCAGCACCAGGCTGTTATAGATGGACGGGATCAATGGACGACCGAGGAACAGCGGCGGTACCGCGGCGACCAGCGCCGCAAGCACGATGATGAGGGGCGTGTAGTACCGGGCGAACCTGTTCACCATGGTCTCGGTGGGGCTCTTCCGGTCCTCGGCCTCCTGAACCATCCGGAGTATGCTGGCCAGCATGGTCTCAGACGAGGCGCGGATCGTCCTCACAGCGAGGACGCCGTCAAGGTTTATGGTGCCTGCGTAAACCTCGTCGTTCACCCGCTTCAGCACCGGGACGGACTCGCCTATTATGGCCGCCTGGTCCATGGTGGTCTCGCCTTCCATGACCCTGCCGTCGAGTGGCACCCTGTCCCCCGGCCGGACAACGAATATCTCGCCGGGGACCACCTGCCCCACGGGGACGTTGACCTCTTCCTCGCCTCGTTTGATGGTGGCGATCTCGGGCCTCAGCTCCATCAGAGCTTCGATGGCGTGCCGTGCCCTCTCGGACGCGATGACCTCAAGCCTCAGTGATATGCTGAAAAGGAACACCACCAGCGCGCCCTCCTGGTATAGGCCGAGGACGGCGGCCCCTACCGCCGCTATCGTGACGAGTAGGTTGATGCCTACGCTGCCCTTCAGGAGGCCCCTGACTCCCTTCTCGGCCAGCGGGTAGCCCGTAACCGCCATGGCCGCCACAAGGAGGCTCTGGGACGCCTCAGGGTAGGCCCCGAGGGCCTCCAGGGTGATGCCTAGGGCGATGGCTGCGCCTGCGGCGATGAGGGTGTTCCAGTCGCCTTTCTCGTGTTTGTGGCCGGGGGACTCATCTTGGCCCCACTCGCAGGTTGCGCACGCCGGCCCCGGACCGATGCCGCATGACACGCACGCCTCGCTAAAGGGTTCATCGTGGCTACTATGATCGTGGTCGCAGGAGGTGCATGCGTGTTCGTCTCTGTGTTCTGGCATCCTTCAGCAAGCTCAATTTCTCCCCGGATCGAGTCTTTAT
Source organism: uncultured Candidatus Bathyarchaeia archaeon (assembly GCA_964495055.1). Taxonomy (GTDB): domain Archaea; phylum Thermoproteota; class Bathyarchaeia; order TCS64; family TCS64; genus RBG-16-57-9. Next base: position 12,423 of record CAZBUI010000043.1, read on the forward strand.
TAAGTTAATGCTATAGATGGGTTGTATGTTATTAGAAATTATTAATAATACGCAGGGTTTTTATTAATTCATGACCGTTATCAGCGTTAGCCTGACCCCCGAGCTGCTGGAGAGGCTGGACGGGTTCGTGGAGAAGATGGGGTTCTCAAGCCGGTCCGAGGCGCTGAGGCTCGCCGTGAGGGACAGCCTGAGCCAGTTCTCGCTCCAGAGCATGCAACGGGGGCAGATCATGTCCACTGTGACCATCATATCCGAGACGCAGAGCGCCAGCAGCCACCTAGGCATACTGGACCTGAGGAACGGGTTCGACGAGATAATCTTCGGGAACATGCATCTCCACATAGAGGAGGGGCTCTGCATCGAGATATTCCTAGTGAAGGGCGACTCGGAGACGGTGATGGACTTCGTGGCCAGGTCCAAGACCGTGAAGGGGGTGCAGGAGGTGAACTACACCCTCACACCCCTCGAAGGGTAGCCTAGATTGATTTTGTTAACTTGACGGGGTATTCTGTAGCTTCATTTGTGGTCCATAACGCATCCTTAAGTTTATAGAAGGGTCAAACCGTAATTATATTAACATGACTGAATATTCAGAGCCAATAAACAGTTTATACTATGGGGATAATCTTGATGTTCTTCAAAGATATATTCAAGATGAAAGTATTGATTTAATCTATTTAGACCCTCCATTCAAGAGTGACTAAAATTACAATGTACTATTCAAAGAACAAAACGGCTCACGTGCTGCAGCCCAGATAAAGGCTCTTAATGATACTTGGACATGGGATCAGGTTTCCGCTAGAGCCTTTCACGATGTCGT
>CAZBUI010000044.1:0-13223 GCA_964495055.1 uncultured Candidatus Bathyarchaeia archaeon
CCCGTGAGGCCCGTCTTCTCCCTGACTGCCCTGCTGGACATGGGCGAGTCTTCGAACAGAGCCTCCAGCACCCGCTCCTGGGTCATCTTTCAGACACGCCTAAAACTACAATAAGATAAATATAAACGTAGCGACGAAACACCTGGAAACCACCTAAAAAATAAGTCAATTAAACGTCCCTAATTAATAAATGAGCCCCAAAAAAGCCTTAAAACACTGATTTTGAGTGGTGGGACCGGGGAGATTTGAACTCCCGACCACGTGCACCCCAAGCACGGATCATACCAACCTAGACCACGGTCCCGCAGCGTAGTAGAAAATACAACAACACTAAAAACCTTACCATGGGGAGCATGGTTTATCAATCACTCATCCGCATGAAAACACCATGAAAACTCTAATAGTCTACTATACACGGACGGGAAACACAAATAAGATAGTGGACGAGCTACAGGCCGGCCTAGCAACCGACGTCGAGGCCATCACCGAGAAGGAAAGCAGGAAAGGCCCCCTCGGCTGGATAAGGTCGGGGAGGCAGGGAGCAAGCAAGGCCGACGTAGATATCCAGCCCTTGAAGGCCGACCCCTCCAGCTACGAGCTCGTGGTGCTGGCCAGCCCAGTGTGGGCGGGAAACGTTTCAGCGCCCATGAGGGCGTTCATAAAGAGGCACACCGGCACGCTGCCGAAGACAGCCGTCTTCCTCACACACGACGGCCCCGACGCATCGCAGGCTTTTGAAGACGTCGAAGAGCTGCTCGGCAGGAAGCCCATGGCGCGTGGAGAGGCCAGCCGGAAGGCGATTCAAGACGGCGGATACCAAGAAGCCGTGCAGGGGTTCCTCAAAGAAATATCCACCTAAACACGTTTTCTGCTGGTATCTGGGTCTAACTGGAAGCCTAGCTCTAAACGAGGCCGCACACCTCTAATGTTTTCCTAAAAGCTTCGTCAGATAGGGATTTTTTATAGGCGGAAAGGGCGTCGATCAGGTCATCGGCGTCGGGAATCGCAACATGGGAAGCCAGCTTAGTGGAAAAGCCTCTGTTCATGAATATGCTTTGAACCGTCGCTGTCACGTTCTGCACCCGCCTATCGGTGCTGGCTGACTCGAAGTCTATTATCCTGGGGCCTTCGCCTGTGACGATGAAGTGTCTCTTCACCCTTGTCAGCTCGCCGTGGTCCACCCCTGCACGGTCCAGCTTCCTGGATTTCTCCAGGAGTACCCGAAGCACCCGTCTGAGCTCCTCAGGGGCTCCTTTGAAATCGTTCATCCATTCCCCCAGATAAGGCCCCGTTATCTTCTCCATGGCGATGAAATCATCCGAGAAGCCGTACATGATCGGGCCGACTCCGACCTTGTTGGCGAGGGCAAGCAGTTCGGCCTCTCTGTACATGGACTCTCTGTCGGAGTCTGTGCGCCTGATCTTCAAGGCCACCTCCTCTCCACCCTTCAACGCCTTCAATACGACGCCTGTGTGCCCCTTCCCCAGCAGCGGATAGCCTTGGATGACGTGGCGGCCGCCGAGGGCGAGGGATTCTACTCCAAGCATTCTCAGCTGACTCAGCCGCTGCCTCGCAGTGTCCTCGTCGTAGCGGGGCCAGCAGATGAACCTGTCAACCTCGTGCCCCATGACGTCCTCCAGGGGGATGTATTCACTCAACCCAGTGCGGCCTTCCTACCAGTACCCTGTACAGGTGCTTCTCAAAGCCGTACACGAGGTAGTCCCTTATCTCCTCGTTCAGGAGGACCCTGTGGTGCTGAAGTATCTTGACGGCCAAGTTCCTGGAGACCCCGACTGCTCTTCCACCGTCCCTCAGCTTCTCCTGGAGCAGCTCCTTCGCCTCTGTGTGCCGCCGCCTCAACAGAACTACCCACCTGTCGCCTTCTATCCAGGGACCCGACTCTGTGTCCTCTGAGCCTAGGTGCGTCTCCAGGAAGCTCTCGGTGTTCCTCGCCATGGACACCGGTGGGCCTACGTGTTTAGTGACGCCCGGGATGGTCGATGACTCCAGCTGGAAGACGAGCACATGGCGGTGCCTCTCGTCGCTCCATGTGCTCGACCGTACAACGTTGAAGCCGCCTGCTTCTAGCGTCTGCCGCAGCGCCTGCTGGGACTTGTGGAGCTGCCCCCAGAGGCTGTCAGGCACCTCGGCCCTGTGCTCATCGATCACCAAGAACACGCAGTCGCCGCCCTGACTCGCCATTAGGTCGAGCACCGTTTCACGGGATGCGTCCTCCTCGTGGACGAAGTATTTTATGTCCGGTTTCTCGGTGAAGCTCCTGCATGCGGCGACGAAGGTCCAGTATGACTCCGGGCTGAGGGCAGAAGCCACGTTTCTGGACTCGTCCGTGGGGTCCATGAGTATCAGCGGGTCGTCGAAGCTCTTCCTCAGCGCCTCGTCGTCCAGGCATGTGTCGAGACCGACGACCTCCCCGCTCTTCCAGCCGGCGGCCGCCTCTGCCGTCTCCCAGAAGGAGCCGTATTTTACTATGAGCAGCTCGCACAGGTACCCTGAGAAACCCTGCACCCTTATCTCGGCGCCGTAAATCCCGATGGTCTCCGTGAAGAGTTTAAGGATTCTAACCTCGTCCCTCATCTCGCATGTGAGCGCCTCTGCGAGGTATGTCGAGTGGAGGGGGGTCCTGTCCGTGGAGGACCTAATGGTTCCCCCTTTCTCCAGCCTGAAGCACGGCACCATGTCGACGCTGAACCCCTCCATTGAGACCTGCAGGTAGGGGTGCTCGGCGTAGGCTTCGACGTAGTCGCCGTCGAGGCTCCTCTTCAAGGCGTCCAAGACCCTGTGGAGGTCTCCCCGCTTGTATTTGGGGTCCAGCACGATGAACAGGTCGATGTCCTCGCTTCCCTTCACCCATGTGCCGTGGGTGACGCTGCCGTGGAGTTCGGCCCTAGCCTCTAAGCCCTCCGCCTTCAGAACCCGGTTGACGTCTCTGATCAGCTTCTCCGAGAATTTCTGCACCTTTTGGTTCTCCTTCTCGGTGGGCTTAACCAGCTTCAGTATCCTCGGCTTGAGCTCGCTCCACTCCATTACGTTCACCGCCTCAGTGGGATGCAAGATGTCTCGCACGACTGAAATATCTACCTGTCTACACGGGACTCAGCCAGAGTGGTGTAGAGGGGGCCCCTCGGGGTCAGCACGCTCTTCTTCAGCGCGACCCGCTCCACGTGGAGTTCGCCGAACACGAAGTCGCTCAGCGACGAGATTTCATGTACGAGTTTGTCCCGGTTCCTGCCGCTCCTCACCCTGCCGATGGTTATGTGGGGGCTGAACCTCCTCCTCTCCCTCTCGAAGCCCAGCTTGCTGAGCCTATCGTCGATCTCTCTCCATATCTCTTCCAGCCGGGACGCGCCTTCGGTGATGCCCGCCCACACGACCCGGGGCCTCCTCAGGTTAGGAAAGACCCCCATCCGCTCGATCCTGGCAGTGAACGGCTGGAAGCTGATCCCCTCCACGGCCTGGGACGCCCGCTCCACGAGGCTCTGCTCTATCTCGCCTAGAAACTTCAAGGTGATGTGGACGTTCACCGGCTCGACGAACTTGATGTCGGCCCTCGCGTCCTCTAGCACCCTCCTGACCTCCCTTAACTTCGCTACAAGCTCGTCACCGCCGCACTCGACGGCTACGAAGCACCTTGTACTCATGGCGTTCACATTTATTCGCGCCGCGTGAATAAAACGTTGGGGAAGAACCATTATACCTCGGCTGCGAATACTGAGCAGATAACCCTTGGACCCGCTACCTTTTACGCTGGTAATGGCTTCAGCCGTCTCCCACGCCCTGTGGAACTACGTGGCGAAGGAGGCGGGCGACAAGGACAGCTTCATGCTTCTCCTCAACGTCCTGAGCCTGGCCCTCTTCCTCCCCGTCTTCTACGTCATACTGCCCGAGATATACTTCCCTGCGGAGATACTGCCGTTTCTCCTCGCCAGCGGCGTCGCCGAGACCGTATACTTCCTGGCGCTGGGGAAGGCTTACGAGGAGGGCGACCTGAGCGTGGTCTACCCCGTCGCGAGGTCGTCGCCCATGTTTGTGGCTATAGCGGCGTCCCTGCTCATCGGTGAGAGGGTCACTCTCTGGGGTGGGCTGGGCATCACACTGATACTCGTCGGGGTCTACGTGCTCCACCTCAAAGGCTGGAGCAGGGAAGAGCTGGCGAGGCCGCTGAGGGCTCTGGGCGCCCCCGCGTCGAGGTACGCGTTCGTGGCGGCTCTCGGCACCACCGTCTACAGCATCTCAGACAAGTTGGGGGTGACCGCGGTTGACCCCCTGCTGTACTCGTTCTGGCTGGGCTTCATCATAACAGGGATGCTGTCCATCGTGATAGTGAGACGGAGGGGCGTGGGCGCCATAAAAAAGGAGGCAATGGGCTCCCTGCTCAGGATATCCGTCGCCGGCGTCCTCATGAAGGGCGGCTACATGCTGGTGCTCGTGGCCATGAGCTTGGCGCAGGTGAGCTACATACTGGCGCTGAGGCAGGTGAGCGTGGTGCTGGGGGCCGCTCTGGGAGTGGTGTTGCTCAAGGAGAGGTACGGCGAGGTGCGGATCGTGGGCTCAGTGATAATCTTCCTAGGAGTCTACCTTCTGGGGGCGGTCGCCTAAACCTTGAATAGCCAGAGATACATTTCATGAGTGAAATCCTAGGGGGTAAAGGGTACGAGGCTGGGCGGGATAACGGACATGTCTACCGTGGACTGGTACGGGAACGTCTCCATGGTGGTCTTCTTCGCGGGGTGTAACATCAGGTGCCCCTACTGCCAGAACTCGGGGCTCGTCCCCCTCGACTCTGGCGAGGAGGTGGGCCTGGGCTACATCGAGGAGAGGCTGGATATAGGCATGAAGCCTGTGCCCCAGCTGGACGCCGTGGTGTTCACGGGCGGCGAGCCCCTGCTCCAGCCCGACTCGGTGATCGAGGCGGCCAAGCTGGTTAAGACCTACGGGCTTAAGCTAATGCTGGACACCAACGGAACCATATTCAAGTCGGTGAAGAGGGTTCTGGGAACCGGGCTCATAGACCGGGTGGCACTGGACGTGAAGGCGCCCCTCACCCCCGAGGACTATGGCGCCGTGTCAGGCGTGCCCAAGCTGGGGGACGTTTTCAGTTCATCGGTTAGGAAGACCCTCGCGCTCTGCAAGGAGCTGGGCGTCGAGGTGGAGGCGAGGACCACGGTCGCCCCCACGGTCTCCGATGAGCCAGACTTCATCAGGAGGATAGCGGAGGGCATCAAGGGCTTCGCCGACGTATATTACCTTCAGCAGTTCGACAACATAGGCGAGGTTCTTTCCCCTGAGCTGAAGGAGATGGATTCACCCACGAGGGAGCACCTGGTGGAGCTGGCGAACCAGGCACTGGACGCCGGCCTTGACCGCGTCTACATCAAGACCCGCTTCGGCGGGCTAGAGAGGATCACCTAGATGGCTAAACGCAGGCTGTTGCTGATAACGGGCATGGCGGGCTCAGGGAAGACGACGCTCGCCAACCTCCTCAGGGACAGGGGCTACTCCTTGTTCACCATGGGTGACGTCATCAGACACGAGGTACGGATGAGGAACCTGCCCCCCACCTCCGAGAACTTGGGGGAGATGGCCGAGGAGATACGCAGATCTGGGGGAGACGCTGCCGTCGCCAAGAAGTGCGTGCCCCTCATAATCGGTGAGCCCAACAACAAGGTTGCCCTGGACGGCGTTCGGAGCCTCGACGAGGTTTACGCCTTCGAGGAAGCCTTCGACACCTACCTCATAGCGGTGCACGCCTCCCCCGAGACCAGGTACAGGCGCCTCAGGGACAGGGGGAGAAGCGACGACCCCACCAACAGGCAGGTCTTCAGGGAGAGGGACCACCGCGAGCTGAGCTTCGGCATGGGCGACGCCATAGCCATGTCCAACTACATAATCACGAACGAGAACGGCGTGGAAAAACTTGAACGCAACCTAGACACGCTGCTGGGGAAGCTGAGAGCCCTTGACGGTGACATGGATTAGGGCAAGGCTTCAGCCCACGGAGGACCCCGAGAAGGTGGCGCAGGCCATCAGAAACATCTTCGGCGAGATCGATGTGGAGACCAAACAGGGCGTGGTCTCGGCCAGGCTTGAGGGGTTGGAGGCGCTAGGCGGGCTGAGAGGCTTGATCGCCCGGGAACGAGTGAGGGACACGGTGAGGACCGTGTTCACGAGGTGGGCCGAGGATGATCGCCTGAGCTTCGGAGTCAACCGGCAGGCGGCCTACGCCGGGCACTTCTCGCTCAACCTGAAGGGCGAGGACGCCATGGGGCCTATCCAAGTGAGGGTGGAGGGCGACGTGCAGGCTGTTATAAGTTATCTAAGCTAGAAAGCTGCCGATGCGATGTTTTCATCAAGTTTTAGCTGTCTACACGACTGTATTTTCCGTTAAACCGAGAGGTAGAAAACAATATATGATGGCATTTGAACGACTATTAGATTCCCAGAATGCCCAATTACCGCATGAAAAATGACGGCGCATCCATAAACGCATCGGCTTCTGGGCACAACGTTCGCAGGCAGGAGACGAAATGGCAAGGATATTATTGATAGGACTGGCCGGGGACAGCGGGTGCCAGGTGGCTGCTCTGGGCCTACACGAGGCGCTGATCGAGATACTTGCGGCCAACGAGCCCATATACGCCCCGACACTCATAGACGCCAAGGAGATACCGGAGGGCATCGACGTAGCCCTCGTTGAGGGCGGGATACGGAACACCCACGAAGAGGCGATCATAAAGGAGATCCGGGAGAAGTCCAAGATCGTCATCGCCTTGGGCGCCTGCGCCGCCTTCGGCGGCATCCCCGGGCTGGCCAATCTTAAAAACGGGAAGGAGCTTATGAACGACATTTACAGCAACCACCGGGGCACAGACAGCGGCACAATACCGACGCACCTCGTGTCGCTGCCGGAGCAGCATCCCATAAAGCACTTCGTGAAGGTGGACTACGTCATACCGGGCTGCCCGCCCGAGGTCACAGACATAGCCAACACCCTTACGTCCCTGCTCGGCGGACAGGAGCCCGTGTACAACAGAACCCAAGTCTGCGATGACTGCCCCCGGGAGAGGCTCGGCGAGTACGAGACCACGCTCAAACGCATCCACGAGGAGATCCCTGATCCGGACAGGTGCCTCCTGGAGCAGGGTTACTTCTGCATGGGCCCGGCCACCATGGGGGGGTGCGGGGCCCCGTGCCCCCAGTCAGGCAACACCTGCGAGGGCTGTAGAGGCTCATGCCTCGAAGTGGACGATCAGGGGATGGCCATGATAGACGCCATGACGGGGCTGCTCACCCAGCTGAAGGATGGGTTCGACCCCAACCTGTACAGCGGCATGCTGTACCGGTTCACGTACGCGGAGTCCATGATCTCGGAGCTCGCGAGGAGGAAGAGGTAGATGACAGAGACCGTCGAGATAGACCCCCTCACCCGCATCGAGGGGATGGGCAAGATCAAGGTGGAGATCAAGGACAACCAGCTGCACGACCTCAAGTTCCAGATTACCGTGGCGCCCAGGTTCTTCGAGTACCTCGTCACGGGGAAGAGGTGCGAGGAGGCGCCCCGCCTCACGCAGCGAATCTGCGGCATCTGCTACGTGAGCCACCACCTCGTCTCGGTCAAGGCCATCGAGGACGCCTGGGGCGTGACTCCGCCGGAGACGGCGGTGAAGCTGAGGAGGGTCATGAACGCTGGGGGCTTCGTCACCAGCCACAGCCTGCACAGCGCGTTCCTCGCCATCCCTGACCTCGTGGGGCTACCGGCCGAGGGCAGAAACTTCATCGCCCTCATGGGCAAGTACCCTGAGATAGGGAAGGCGGCGCTCAAGATACACGCCTACGGAAACAAGGTGGTGGAGGCCACGGGCGGCAGAATAGTTCAGGTGGTCACAAGCGTCCCCGGCGGCCAGACCCTCAGGCTCAAAGAGCAACGCCGCGACGAGCTGGTCGAGGAAGGCAGGGAGGTCCTGGAGCTCATGAAGGCGTACGCCGACTTCGTCTTCGACATATACGAGAAAGACTCCCTCACCTGCAACCAGTTCCCGGAGGTGGAGACCAACTTCATGGCCCTCGTACAGGGGCCCCATTGCGACTGGGACATCTATGACGGCGACGGCAGGATCATCGGGCCCACGGGCAGGGAGCTGGTCCGATTCGACCCCTCCAACTACTACGAGTACATAAGGGAGGCGGTGTGGGAGCACAGTAGCACCAAGGTCCCCTACTACAAGCCCGAAGGCGTCGGCGGCATCATGAGAGTCGGCCCGCTGGCCCGCCTAAACGCAGCCAACCAGATGCCGTCCCCCGTGGCGAGGGAGTACGAGGAAAGGTACCTGGAGCTGTTCCCGCGGACCTGCATACAGGTACAGGGATTCAACCTCGCGAGGATACCCGAGCTCATCGCGGCCCAGGAGGAAGTCCTGACACTGCTCAAAGACCCCGCGACGGTGGGCGAAGACATCCGCGTCACAGTCAAGAGCAGGGGTGGAGAGGGGGCGTCGTTCATCGAGGCGCCGAGGGGAATACTCACCCACCACTACGTCATAGACGACAGCGGCCTCATAAGGTACGCCAACATACTGGCGCCCACAACCTACAACCATCCGCTGATCCAGCAGGACCTCTACGAGAACGCCAAGACATACGCGGCCGAGATAGCGGATCCCGCGACCAGGGCGGACGCCTGCTGGAGGCTGGAGAAGATAGTGCGGGCGTACGACCCGTGCACCAGCTGCAGTGTCCACATGGTGGACTTCGACATAAACGTGGACGGCGGCGCCGTCGAGGTTAAGGAGGTCGCCTAGATGAGCGTACAGGTAGTTTTCTGCACGTGCGGCGGCGTCCTCACGCAGCACCTCGACTTCGAGGTGCTCAAGGGCTTCGCCAGGGAGACCCAGGGTGTAAGCGAGATAATCACCACGGACGCGGCCTGCACCAAGGCCATGAGGGACGACCTTGTAGAGGCCGTCTCGCAGGGGTCCGAGAAGCTTGTGGCGTTCGCGTGCACTCGCTCCGTATGCCTGAAGCCCCTCGAGGCGGTGATGATGGCGTCCGGGATGGACCCGGAGAACCTCGTCATAGTGAACGCCAAGGAGCAGCTGGCGTGGGTGCACCCCGACAGAGACGAGGCCACGCATAAGGCCAAGATGCTACTCAAGGCGTCCATCGAGAAGGCCCTCAGCGTGACGCCTACCGAGACCGTCTCCTATGAGAGGACGCAGAAGGCTCTCGTCGTGGGCGCCGGGATAGCCGGCCTCACCGCGGCCTCGCAGCTAGCCGATGCGGGGGTAAAGGTCCACGTGCTGGAGCGGGGCCCCGCAATAGGAGGCACCATGCCCCTCATAAGCAAGACTTTCCCCGAGGAGGACTGCGCCATGTGCCTCAGGGGGTCAAACATGATCAGCATGCTCACCAAGCCGGGCATCACCTACCACGTGAACAGCGAAGTGAAGGACGTTCTGCGCACACCCAAGGGCTTCAAGGTGACCTATACCAAGGCGCCCCCGGAGCTGGACGTTGAGCCCAAGAAGGGCATGGGAAGCCCGGTGGAGGCCATAGCCGTCCCGTCGGCGGGGGCCCAACAGTACAAGCTAGTCTACGCCTCTCAGCCCGACGAGGAGGCCCTGGAGGCCGTGAAGGCGTCCAAGTGCGGCAGCTGCACGAGCCTCTTCCCGGCGGCGCTCATGGGCATGGACGAGGAGCCCGGCGACAAGACCATCGATGTGGGCTCCGTGGTGCTCGCCACGGGGTTCAAAGACTTCGACCCCACGGGCATCCCCAAGTGGGGCTACGGGCTGCCCAACGTCATAACCCAGTTCCAGCTGGCCAGGCTCATGGACCCCATAGGCCCCACAGGCGGGCGGGTGCTTAGGCCCAGCGACGCCAAGACACCGGAGAGGATCGTCATGGTCCAGTGCGTGGGGAGCAGAGACCCCGAGTACAACAGCGACTGCAGCAAATACTGCTGCATGGCAGCGATAAAGCACGCCACGTTGATAAAGAAGTTCAAGAACCCGGGCGCCGAGGTAACCATACTCTTCAGGGACATCCGCGCCAGCGGCTACGGCTTCGAGGCCATGTACAACGACGCCAAGGAGCTGGGGGTGAACTTCGCCCATGGCGAAATAACAAGCGTATCGACTCACGGCGACGCCCTAGGGATAGAGTACGTGGACGGCATGGGGGAGCCCAGGAGCCTGGACGCCGACATGGTCGTCCTCTCCACGGGCATGGAGCCCAGCGAGGGATCGGCTGAGCTCGCGGAGCTGTTCAACGTGGAGCTGGCTGAAAGCGGCTTCATGAAGGAGGTGGACGAGAAGGTGGCCAACATTACCACCCGGGCCCCCGGGGTGTTCATCGCGGGTACCTGCGCGGGCCCCAAGAACATACCCGAAAGCATAGCCCAAGCTGGCGCCGCCGCCTACATGAGCGGAGCATACCTGAAGACCCACGTGGAGAAGAGGGTGAACCACCCCATCGTGGACGAGGACAACTGCGGCAGGTGCGGCATCTGCAAGAGCGTCTGCCCCTACGACGCCATAACCATCCCCGAGGACGAGTACCCCATGTTCGACGCCGAGCTCTGCCAGAGCTGCGGCCTCTGCGTCAGCAGCTGCCCCACCCACGCCATCGAGACCCCCAACTACGGGTACGACCTCATCGACGCCCAGGTGGAGGCCATAATCAGTGAGAAGGGCGACGGCCCCCTCATCATGGGCTTCTGCTGCGACGACTGCGGCTACAACCTCCTAGACACGACGGGCTTCACCGGGAAGACCTACACGAGCGGCTTCGTCCCAGTGTACGTGAACTGCATGAGTAACCTGAGCCTCAGGAACATGCTCAACGCGGTTCGTCTCGGCGCCGACGCCGTCATGCTCATAGGCTGCGTCGAGGACAGGTGCCACTTCCTCAAGGGCATAGACCGCAGCAGGGGCCAGATGCAGATCATAGAGGAGTTCTTCAAGCTCACAGGCATCAAGACGCCCATCAGGATACTGGAGTCCAGCGGAACCATGGTCACCCAGTTCCTGGAAGCGCTGGGTGAACTGGAGGCGGAGATAAAGGAGGCGAAGAGATGAATATCGGCGTAGTCGTATCGCCTTGGGGCACCAGCCCCGACACCTACTCCAAGGTCGGCGGCCTCGCGGTATACGCGGAGACGCTGCCCAGCGTAACAGCCGTGGACGCCGGCAACTACGGTCCCACAGAGGAAGACTTGGTCAGATTCAAGAAATGGATAAAGGACCACGAGATCGACCGCGTCGTGTTCGCGTCGTGCCGCCCCAGGCTATTCAAGGAAGCCTACAAGAACGTAGCCATAGACGTCGGAGTCAACAAGTACCTAATTGAGGTCATCGACATCAGCGAGCTCTGCGCCGCCGAGGCAGACGACGGGGTCATCGCGGAGAAGGCCAAGATACTGCTCAGGGCAGCCGTCAACCGCGTGGGAACCCTGGAGGAGGTGAAGGCCCAGAAGATACCCGTCGAGCAGGCCGCCCTCGTCATAGGTGGCGGGCTTGTGGGCATGGAGGCCGCCACACGGCTGGCCGATCAGGGCTTCAAGGTGCACCTGGTGGAGAGGCAGCCGTGGCTGGGCGGGAAGACGCCCCAGCTGGGCACCTGCTTCCCCTCTTTGGACTGCGGTAACTGTATCGCGCCGTTCCACGGGGAGCTTCACAGGCGCTGCATGTACAGGAGCCCCGTAGTCCGGCACCCCAACATAGAGGTGCACACCCTTAGCCGCCTCAAGAAGCTGGTGGGAGTCGTGGGCAACTTCCGCGCCGTCATCGAGACCGAGCCCAGGTACATAGACGAGGAGAAATGCATAGGCTGCGGCATCTGCGCCGAGGTATGCGAGGGAGAGGCGCCCAACGAGTTCGACCTAAACCTCAGCAAGAGGAAGGCCGTCTACATTCCCAGCAACCAGAGCCTTCCCCGGGTCTACTACCTCGACAAGGAGAACTGTGTGAACCTTAAAGAGGTGGCGGAGTGCTGCCCCGTGGGCGCCATAGACCTGGACATGGGCGTAGAGGAGAAGACCCTAAAGGTGGGCGCAGTCGTCGTCGCCACCGGCTTTGACATGTTCGAGCCTACTGGCATGTACGGCTACGGGGAGCACGGCGACGTCCTGACCCAGCTCCACTTGGCGAGGCTGCTTGACATGAGCGGGCCCACGGGAGGCGTCCTCCTGAGGCCCAGCGACGGTGAGAGACCCGACAGCGTCTTGATGGTCCAGTGCGTCGGTAGCCGCGACCCCAGAATCCACGAGTACTGCAGCAGGATATGCTGCGGCATAGCAGTGAAGCACGCCCTGGACATCAAGAGGCGGTGGCCGGAGATCGACGTAGCCATACTGCACAAAGACATACGGCTCAACGGCAAGGACTATGAGAGGTTCTACTACGAGGCCCAAGAGCTTGGCGTGAAGTTCGTGCGCGGAGAAGCCGGGGTCATGTCGAGGCAGGGTCCCATGTTCGTGTTCCACCACACGGACGAGTATGGTGAACAAGCCAGGCTGGAGGCGGACATGCTTGTTCTGAGCAACGGCATGGAGGCATCCGCTGGAAACGAGGAGCTCGCCAAAGCCATAGGCCTGGATATCAACCCCGACGGCTTCCTCAACGAGAAGCACCCCAAGCTAAGCCCCGTAGAGACCAACATCGGCGGCGTCTACATCGCCGGCGCGTGCCAAGGCCCCATGGACATACAGCACAGCATGAACCAGGTGCTCTACGCCACGGCTAAGGCAGTGTCCATCTTGTCCAAGGAAGAGATAGAGGTTGAACTCACCAAGGCCGTGGTGGACGAAGACGTCTGCGTGGGCTGCGGGGCCTGCGCCTCGGCCTGCCCCTTCGACGCCATCACATGGAGCGATTTCGGTCGGCCCGTGGTAAGCGTCGAGGCGTGCACCGGCTGCGGCATATGCGCGGCGACGTGCCCTGTGGCAGCAATGCAGCTGAGGCTGTTCAGGGACGAGCAGGTGCTACCCGCCATCGAAGGCCTCCTGCGGCCCACCAAGTGGCTTGAGGAGCGGGACGAGCCGGTGATAGTCGCCTTCGCCTGCGAGGGCGCCGCGGGCTACGCCTCGGAGATCGCAGGCCAGATGGGGATGAAGGTGCCGGACAGCGTCAGGGTGCTCAAGGTGCCGTGCTCCGGGAGGCTGGACGCCCTGCACTTCATGAAGGCCTTCGACCTGGGCGCCGACGGCG
>CAZBUI010000045.1:0-13111 GCA_964495055.1 uncultured Candidatus Bathyarchaeia archaeon
GCCCGTCGCCGTCAACTACAGGGGCATAGACGTCTATAAGTGCGGTCCCTGGTGTCAGGGCCCCGTGTTCCTCCAGCAGCTCAACCTCCTCGAAGGCTACGACCTCGCTGGGATGGGCCACAACACGGTGGAGTACCTCCACACCTGGATAGAGTGCGCCAAGCTGGCGTTCGCCGACAGGGAGCAGTACTACGCGGACCCCGACTACGTGGACGTGCCCCTCGGGAAGCTGCTGTCCAAGGAGTACGCGGATGAGCGCCGCAAGCTGGTAGACCCGGACAGCGCCTCCATGCTGCTGAGGCCGGGCGGCGTCGAGCCCATGGAGCTTGAGGAGAGAGGCGAGAAGTCTCCATTCGAGGGCGACACGGTGCACCTGGACGCCGTGGACCGGGACGGCAACATGCTGGCGGCCACACCCAGCGGCGGCTGGATAAGGGCCAGCCCCTTGGTGCCGGGCCTCGGGTTCCCCCTGGGGACCAGGGGCCAGTTCTTCCACCTGGACCCGGGGCACGTCGAGTGCCTGGAGCCGGGGAAGAAGCCGAGCACCACGCTGACGCCCAGCCTCGCGCTGAGGGACGGGCGGCAGTACATGGCCTTCGGCACCCCGGGCGGCGACAGGCAGGACCAGTGGACCCTCCAGTTCTTCCTCAACCACGTCGAGTTCGGTATGAACGTCCAGATGGCCCTGGACGCGCCCACGGTGCACACCAACCACTTCCCGGCCAGCTTCTGGCCCCACACGGTGAAGCCCGGTGAAGTCGCCGTCGAGCCCAGGGTACCCGGCGACGTGGTCAAGGGCCTGGAGGAGAAGGGCCACAGGATCGTGGTGAGCCGGCCGTGGAGCCACGGCAGATGCCTCGCCATAAGGATCGACCCCGATACCGGGGTCATGTACGGCGGCGCGTCGCCCAGAACGGGCGAGCCCTACGCCCTAGGATGGTGACGGGCCCGTCTGGGCTGCTCCGGCTACCCACATGTTTTATGAGCCGTCGCCCCTGATATTCCCTCCATGAGCGTTGAGACTAGGACACACACCGCGCTGCACGTGGTCAAGGGCGCCATAGTGAAGGTGCTGGGCGACGATGCCAAGTGGACGGCCGGTGTCTCTGCGGACGGGTCACACGGCAGGATAACCGTCCAGTTCAACCGGAGGCCCACGGACGACGAGGTCAGCGAGATCGAGCGGCTGGCAAACCTGAAGATCGAGGAGGACCAGCCAGTCGAGATACATGTGATGAGCAGGGCCGACGCCGAGGCGCGGTGGGGCGACCTCATATACGACCTCTTCCCCCTCCCCGAGCACATCACCGAGTTGCAGATATTCCACCTGCCCGGCTGGAACGTCAACGCCTGCAACAAGACGCACACATCTTCGACGGGGGGCATAGGCGGGCTAAAAATATCCAAGGCTCGCTACAGAAACAGTAAGCAGCTGCTTGAGGTCAGCTTCGACCTGGCCGGGTAGGCTACCTGCCCTTGCTCTTGGTCCTCTTGGGGCGGAGGTTCTTGCTGTGGCACTTGCGGCACTTGGTGGCGTCCGGCGGGTTGGTGGCTCCGCAGTTCCTGCACACCGACTTCTTTATGCGGTGCTCTCTCGCGATCTCGATCTTCACTGGGTCTCTCAGCGACATTTTTTCCTCATCCCCTGGGGGCTTTGAGTGTATACGAGCCCCCCTATATTATCTTTTCCCAGGGCTACATCGATCCACGCGGCGGCGCATGGGCTGGGCCTGTTTGACACAAAAACGCGTGAAAATGTCCCAGAGGGGATAACTGTTTTAAGAAGTGACGTGTCCTGTTTAACCCTTCCCTGAGGTTAACCGTTTGAGCAAGAGGGTCATGATCGCTCTAGGCGGCAACGCCATCAAGCAGCCCCACGAGAGGGGGACCTACGAGGAGCAGATGAGGAACGTGGGGACAGCCGCCGCTCAGATAGCCGCCATAGCGCGCAGCGGCTACGAGATAGCAATCACCCACGGCAACGGCCCCCAGGTGGGCAGCCTGGCGATACAGCAGGAGCAGGGCGCCCACATGGTGCCCCAGCAGCCCTTGGTGGTGCTGGGCGCCATGACTCAGGGCCAGATAGGGTACATGATACAGCAGTGCCTGGACAACCTGCTGGTAGACGACGGAAAGGAGGTGGTGACGGTGGTGACTCAGGTGGTGGTGAGCCGTGACGACCCGGACTTCCAGGACCCCACCAAGCCGGTGGGCCCCTTCTACGATGAGGAGGCCGCCAAGCGGCTTGGCGCCGAGAACGGGTGGATAGTGAAGCAGGTGAGGCCGACCGGCGAGAAGTCGTGGCGGAGGGTGGTTTCCTCCCCCATGCCGCTGGGGATAGCGGAGGCAGGCGTCATAAAGAGGCTTGTGGAGAGCGGCACCATAGTCATAGCCTCCGGGGGCGGCGGCATCCCCGTCATCAGGAACGGCGAGGGGCGGCTGGAGGGGGTGGACGCCGTGATAGACAAGGACCGCGCCGGCGCCAAGCTGGCCGAGGAGGTGGACGCCGACCTGTTCCTCATACTCACGGACGTGGAGCACGCCCTCCTGAACTTCGGTTCAGACCACGAGGCCCCCATAGATGAGATGACCACAGCCGAGGCGAGGAGGTACCTGGGGGAGGGCCACTTCAAGGCCGGCAGCATGGGCCCCAAGGTCGAGGCGGCCACGGTCTTCGTCGAGAGAGGCGGCGAACAAGCCATAATAACGAGCCTAGACAAGGCCGCCGACGCCCTCGACGGCGGCACAGGCACCCACATACTCCCCTGACAGCATACCAGTTTTATAACCGGGGATGCCATATGATTGCCCATGAGCGAAACACCGAGCATACTTACGCCTCTCATCGCCCAGCTCGGCGTCGGCGGGGTAGGGGGGCTCTGCGTGGGCTACGCCGTTAAGAAGGTGGCCAAGGTGGTGGCGGTCATCGTCGGCCTCTTCTTCCTCGGCCTCCAGTACCTGGCCTATCAGGGGATAATCGACGTCAACTACGGTGCCTTGGAGCAGTGGGGCGCCGACGCGCTGGGCGGAGCCGTGGCCGCCGAGGGCGTGTTGAGGGCGATGATCGCCAACCTGCCCTTCGCCGCCAGCTTCATAGTGGGCTTCGGCATGGGCCTCAAGATGGGGTAAGCGCCACACAATAAAGCGTCTCGAAGAAAAGCCGCTTCTCGCCCAGCTTCTCCCCTTTGTACCCACTGAAATCGGCCTCGGTTAGGCCCGTGCGGCTGCTGTAGACCATGAGTATGGAGCCGTTTTTCTTGAGGCGGCCGTGGGCTTCGCGGAGGAACCGTCTAACCGTCTCGGCGCCGTTCTCGCCGCCCGCCCACGACGCCTCGTCGGCGCCGCCCTCGCCGGGGAGATAAGGCGGGTTGAAGACTATCCAGTCATAAACGCCCTCGACGTTCTCGAAGAGGTCCGACGTGGCGAACTTCATCTTGCCCTCAACGCCCCTGCTCTCAGCGAGCCTCTCTGCCGCCTCGACGGCGGCGGGGTTCACGTCCACGGCAACGACCCTGATTACCTCGGGCTTCGCGGCCGCCTCGACGGCCTGTATACCTGAGCCGGTGCCCATGTCCAGTACCTCCCCGTGGACGAGCCTCCGCACATGCTCGGCCAGGAGATACGAGTCCTCCCGGGGCCGGTAGACGTCCTCCATCACATGGGGTTCGCCGCCCTCACTGAAAAAGGGTGGCACGGCCCACCCGCACCCCTTAAAACACTCTGCCTTCTTATTCAGGGCATGGAGATCACGGTGCTGGGCACGGCCTCCATAGGGGGAGTCCCCGAGTGGGACTGCGCGTGCCCCAACTGCACGGCCGCCCGCAGGGACCCGTCCCTCAAGAGGACAAGGTCCTCGATAGCCGTCACCCTCGACGGGGACAGGTATATCCTCGTGGACGCCGGCCATGACTTGAAGAATCAGCTGGAGACCCACGGCCTGACGCCGCGCCCCGACAGGGCGGGGGAGACCCACCGGGAGTCCCGGCTGGACTCCGTGTTCCTCACCCACGGCCACGCCGACCACACCGTAGGCGTCGCCGAGTTCTGCACAGGCAAGAGCTACGAGTTGCCCCTCTACGGGCCGCCGGACCTCATAGACTTCCTGTTCGGCTCCGAGGACGACCCCAACTACTTCGGTGAGCTGGGCCGATTGGCCAGGGACTACGTCAAGCCGGTGAAGCTGGGTGTGGGCGAGACAGTGACGAGGCTGGGCGGCTTGGAGATCAGGGGCTTCGAGGTGAGCCACACCCAGGTGCTCCCCAACGGCAGAAGGCACCCCAGCAGCACCTACGCCTACGAGATCAGCCACGACGGTGGAAGACTCGTCTACGCCCCCGACATAGGGCTGCTGGACGACGCGGTGCTCTCGCTGGTCGAGGGATGTGACGTGTTCCTCGTGGACGCCACCTTCTGGTGGGACGACGAGCTGCAGAGGATAAGCGGCATCCCCGTCACCAGCCATCAGCTGGGCCACGTCCCCTAGGAGGAGGCGGTGGAGATGCTGTCCGGCGTAGATGTGGGAAGAGTGATCTACACCCACTTCAACCACACTAACCCAGTGCTGGACCCGATGAAGCCTTACAAGAAAATAGTAGAAGCTGCCGGACAGGAGAACGCGTTCGATGGCACGAAGATAAGGGTCTAGTAGGTCCTGCTGACGTAGGCCACGTACTTGGCCTGGTCGCCGCACATTATGCAGCCGCCCGTTGGCTCCTCGTCCTGGTCCCACCTGGTCCCCCGGACCTCACCGGACACCGTGTCCTTGATGTTGAACGCGCAGTCCGGGTCGCCGCACCAGTTGACCCTGACTATCATCCGCGACTCCATGTAGGACCTGAGCTGGTCCATGTCGTAGGCGTCCACGATGAGGCTCTCCAGCTTGGCCCTGTCCCTGTCCCTGAGGCTAGTGAATATGACGTCAAACAGCTCATGCACTCTATTGATTAGCTCGGCCTCGTCCACGATGGTCTTCTCGAACGTGTCCCTACGCACCAAGGTGGCCTTCCTGTCCCGAGCCTCCCTGGGCCCAACCTCAAGCCGCAGGGGGACGCCGTACATCTCCCACCTGTAGTACTTGTCCCCCGGGTTGAACCTGGGGTCGTCGTCCAGCGCCGCCCTGACGCCCGCCTCCGTGAGCCGGTCGTAGAGTTCCTTGGCGTAGCTGTTGGCCTGCTCCTCCTTCCCCTTGAACAGTATGGGTATCACCACGATCTGCTTGGGGGCGACGCTGGGGGGCAGCACAAGGCCGTGGTCGTCGCCGTGGTGGGCTATAACCGCCGCCAGGGTGCGGCCGAACCCCATGCCGTAGCACGTCGTGGCGGCGTACGCCTGCTCCCCGTCCTCGTCCTCGTAGGTTAGCTCGAAGGCTTTCGCGAAGTTGTGGCCCAGCTGGTGCACGGTGCCTATCTGGTTGACCTTTCCGTCGGGGTTCCACGTGTCGAACGCGATGCTGTAGTCGGCCCCAGCGAACTTATCGAAGTCGGGCCGTTTGAGGGTTATGTAGCTGAGGCCGAGCCTGTCGTAGACGCTCTTGTAGGTGTCGGCGGCCCTCCTGACCTCTGCCTCGGCGTCGTCGTAGTCCACGTGGGCCGTGTGGCCCTCGTTCCACAGGAACTCGCGTCCACGGTAGAGGGGCCGCGTGGCCTTGGTCTCGTACCTATAGACGTTGCAGGTCTGGTGCATCTTCAGAGGCAGGTCCTGATGGCTCCTTATCCAGAGCCTGAACATGGGGTAGATAGCGGTCTCGCTGGTGGGCCTGAGTATTAGGCGGCGGTCCAGCAGGTTCTCGCCGGCGTGGGTGATCCAGAAGACCTCGCCGGCGAAGCCCTCGATGTGGTCCTCCTCCTTCTGGAAGCTGTCCTCCGGTATGACGACTGGGAACTGCATCGGCTCGTTGCCGTTTTCTTCGAGTCCTTCCTCTAGCATCGCTATGATGCGTTTCGCTACGCTGAACCCCCAGCCGGTGTAGACGGTGAACCCCTTGACGGGGTACCTGTCGTCGGCTATCTTTGCTTCGAGGAGCACGTTGTCGTACCACTCGCTGAAGCTCTCCTTGGGGATCAGCTCCTTCCTCTCAGAGGGGTCTTTCCCAGTCATCGTCAACTCCTCTTACCACCAGTGATTGCAGTAGAGTATTAAAAAGGTAGGGATACGACGCCGCGTCTGCGGAGGTTGTCGTCTCCAGTCGCCGGTGGATGGCAAACCATATACATACTGTGTATGTATATAAGCCATGTCTGGGATAGAGGTAGACGACATAGTCTGCATGGAGGAGACTCACATAACCGTGAGGGGGTACAGGAGGAGGACGACCATCCCGTCGTGCGTGTTCAAGTTCCTCGAGCTGGAGGACGGAGACGTGCTGAGGTGGGTGGCCACCAAGGACGGCACCGTCTTCATCACCAAGAAAACCATGTAGCCACATGAACCACAACCATTCAGCTGCACCCTCTGGAGAACGCCTCACTGCTGGACTTGGTATAATCTAGACCATGACCTCTTGTATTTATAGAATAATCTTTATCCTCTCAGCACTCAAATAGTACCTTTTAGGAAGTAGACGGATGATATTCCCATTAAACTTCTTGTTCCGGTTGTTTAATGGGGTCGTCACCATAGCCATCGCGTCTCTCCTCCTCTCCATCTTCAGGAAGACGAATAGACGCTTCTACTTCTACTGGGGCGCCGGATACGCGTTGTACGGAGTCAACATAATCATAAGGATGCTCACGCCGACGGAGCTGGGCATCAGCTCCCTCGGGATAATCGCGTTCCTGCTGCTGATGCTGGGCTTCGCGATGATGGTGGCGGGCATAGGTGAGCTCGTTAACAGACCTAGGGTCTTCCTAGCCTCCTCTCTAATCATAGCTCTGTTCCCGTTGATCCAGTTCATACTAGGCAGAGAATGGGTGCCCATCATGATGATCGTGGCGCTGGCACCCTACCTCTTCATGGTGTTAAGCTTGATGGTGATCAACTGGAGGTACGGCATAGACGTGAAACTGCAAATCGCCGGTTGGCTGAACCTCTTCTTCGTGAATCTAGGATTCATCACAGGGTTCGTGGACCCCGGTTTCACAGACTTGACGTCGATCATGGCAAAAACCGTCATATACCTTGGCATGACTCAGCCGAGGTTCTCCTTCTTCGCGGACGACCTCCGCACGTTCTTGATAGGCGGGGTCCCCGAGGAGTACGTCAACCACGTTGGAGGTAAGTTTATTATGGTTAATCAATCAAACACGGGAAAGGTGAAAGACGTCCAATGGATCAAAGACAGGCTCCTCAACAACTCGAAGAAAGGTATACGGACTCTACTCATCACGATGTACGATCTAATCACTGCTGACGACATATACAACAGCGACGTCTCAGATGAGCTGTACCTTGTCAGGGTCTTGCCCGGGAATCGATCCATCCTCAAGACCTTCGAAGATAGGATAACGTCGATCAACGACGACCCGAATCAGATAGACATACTGTTCTCCGACGTCATCAGCTACAGCAACGAGAGGAGGATCCCGTGTGAGATCATTCTCTACACGCTTTCACACCTAATCCACGCCCACGGGTGGAGGAGGGTCTACTCCTTCATCACGTCGAAGAACCCCGTCATTAAATCCAGCCAGGTGCAGTTCACCTGTTTCTACGACCCTAGGAGCCACGAGGACGCGTCCGAGATAATTAAGTTTGAGGGCCTCGCCGACAACCTAGTCTCCGTCTAAACGGTTTATGTATGGCTCAACAGCTCGTTGAACCTTTCCTCACGCATGCCGATCCTCTGGATGCGGGCCATCCCCTCCTTGCCGTGAAGGTACTTTTTGAAGGTATCTTTGGGAAGAAACGTGACCTTCAAAGGCGTGTAGTTCATGAAGTCGCTTAAGTCTCTCCAGTCTTTGTCAAACTCAACGAGCCTTCTGTTCACCCTGTCCAGCACCTCGTCCTCGCTCATTGTCTCCGATAGCTCGAGGTAGAGCGACAGAAACTCACGTGACTCGTGAAGCTCTCTCCTGGCCGTGAAGTCAACGAACGGGATTTCGGCGTCGTTGAGAATGGAGACCATCTCCTCCTCGTTTATGCGCGTGAAGTTGTGGAGAACCAGCAGCCTGTCCGCCCTCGAATAGTACTTGAAGACAGGTATGTTGGAGCCCAGCAGGTTGTCACCCTTCGAGACGCACTCGAAGATGTCCGGCATCACGTATCTGGTGAGATCGTTGTAGATGGGGGTCACCACCAGCTGGTACCTTTTACCCAACTCGACGTCCATCATGCCGATGGTCTCCGGGGGATCGGCCAAGGTTACGATGTTCGGATCGACTACTTGGTCCTCTGGAATGAACTCGTGGTACACTACCCTCCAGTCGAAGAAGAACGATCCAGGATACTCCACCGACGGAAGCCCCGAGAGGAACGTCTCCGTAGACCCGAAAACCGTCTTGGGGTAGTGTCCGCTCTTCGCCTTGATCTTCTCCTTCAGGGGCCCAGCTGAGATATCCTGTGTCAGGAATCCCTTGAGGTATATCTCCTCGTCCACCTGGGGACATATCTCGTCCAGGAAAGTCGTGACGGTCATGTACGCCATGTCTATTTTTTCATGGTTCTCCACGAAGTAGTCAACCTTCTCCTTGAAGGTCATGTTGTCGGCGTCCTCGGGAACCATCTTGATGAACGAGGACTGGCTGCCCCTCATGTTCGAGGTTATTTGGCCCCCTATGAAAGCCCCGCCGGGAAGGTTCGCGTATATGGTGTCCCCCATCTCCAGAAGCGGCTTTGTGCCGTCATGGGTGCAGATGAACATGAGGCTTATGACCGATCTCTTCAGGTTCTCCATGACCCCCGTCTTCGGATTTAAGAATATCTTGGGCTTGCTCATGGTTCCGCTTGTCTGAGAGCGGACATAGTCGTCTAACGGATACATGAAGTCGTCTTCACGGGGGTTCCTGAAGAACGGCAGGTAGTAGTCGTAGCCTGTTAGAGGAATATCTTCTATCCTGGTGCTCTGCTCCACCTCCAGCTTCTTCCCCAAGCCGGACCTGGCTACCCTCTTGATTTTCTTCTTTATGAGAGCCTCTTCCTTGGCGCTCACGCTCCTCTCATTCAGGAAGCCGAGGGCATACCATTTTATGAGGGGCTTCGCGGCGCGCATCACAAACTGAGTCATGGCTTCACACTCACAACGTAACCGGTTCCGCGTTGAACACCTGCATCCCGCGGTTGGTGATTATGTATCTTCGGGGCTGTTCGTCGAAGTTTATGCCGCGAACCTTGTCTATTATCAGGGTCTTGATGAGCTTGAAGTCGATGACCTCCTTCTGGAGCAGGATCACGGCGTCGGCCAGGAAGTGCTCCATGTAGAAATCGTTGTCCTTGGGCAGCCCCTCATTCACTATCACCGCGGAGCATCCCAGCTGCCGTATCTGGTCGAACAGCTGGCCTATTATGTACCTCTTTTTGTCTGACCTGTGCTCATGGACCAGTATGCTCGTCAACGGGTCCACCAGCACGTGTTTGGCGTCGATCCTCTTCACCAGGTTCTCGATCTCCTTCTCCAATGTGAACTGGAGCTTCCCCCGCACGCGCTCGTAGAGGTCTACGAAGCCCTGGGACTGGGGTATCATGCATACGTCGAGGACGTCCAGCATGTCGCCGTCTATGGACTTTTGCAGGTCCCAGCCGAAGCCCTTGGCGTACTCGATCTTCTTCTTCATCGACTCCTCGAAGGATATGTAGACGCACGGCTCGCCACGGTCCACCGCCGAGGTGATGTACTGGAGCGACATTATGGTCTTGCCCGTGCCCGGGCCTCCGCTCACAAGCAGTATGTTTTCCTCGGGTAAGCCTCCGCCAAGCATGTCGTCGAGCCCTGATACCCCCGTCGAAACTCGCACCGGTTCATATTCAGACATCTCTGCTTCTGTCTCCTGATGTGTATTCGTCACGGCGAGTCTATGAGGGTAAAATTGGTTATTTCTGATATCACCAAGTCGCCCTCTCTTTCTCACTCATGAGGATATACCTTGATGAATGTCTCTTGTTTATTTATGTTTTATTGAAGGCGCCAGTTCCAAGCCAGCCGGTTATAAGCCTTAAATCCGTCCACGGGTGATGTCCCTGTGTGCCGTCGAGGATGTACCATAGGGACTACACGGAGGACAGGCTGAGGGAGCTAGCGGAGGACCTGGAGAAGGCCGCCACCGTCCCCGTGAACGTAATAGTCGAGACCATGCACAGGGTACACGATCTGAGTAGGATGTAGAAGGCGCTGAGAGATGAGTGAATAGAGATGGATAGGGAAAGGTTCAGGATGTTCCTGCTCAAACACCTTGAGACGCGGCCCAGGATGCGCGTCCAGGACGTGTACAAGCTCCTTTATCAGGGCGTCTTCGGGGTGGGCCACATCATGGGGATGGACGCCTATCCTAGGCTACTGGAGGAGGCTGGGAGGATCGACCTGCAGGATCATCCTTGGGAGCCCCTGGTTGAGCCTGCTTCGGTGGACGGGGAGACGGTGAGGGTGAACCTCAGGCCATACCTGAGGCGGGGCGGCAGCCTTGAGCAGCTCTACGAGGCCATGGAGGAGTCATCGGCGGTGAAGGGCGACCCGGGGGAGTTCATGGCGCTATGGGGGCTTTTCAAGGAGCTCGCGGAGGAGGAGCGGCTGGGCCTGGACGTGGAGAACATCCGCGGGTACGACGAGGAGCTCAAGGCGGGGGGCCCCGCGCCTCGGCACCACTCGGCCGAGTACCGTGAAGCCTACTACCCCGCCTACAGGGTCGTGAGACGCCAAGTCTTCGAGGAACACGTGTCCATGGGAATCGATTGAATGTTTCATGCAGCGGCGGGTCCCGGGATGACCGCCTATATTAGACATTTTTTTCTCGTATAAATAAAAAAGAGGGTTAGATTTTCAGGGTCTCCCCCGGCTTCATGATCCGGACCTTCGTGTTGCTCCCGGCCTCGACCTTCTTCTTGTACTCCTTGGGGTCGGTGTCCCAGATGTGCATGGGCACCGCCGTCTTGGGGTTCACCGCGATGGTGGCCTCGGCGGCCTCCGGGTTGTCCATGGTGTAGGTGCCGCCGCTGGGCACGAGCATCACGTCTATGTCCTTCAGCTTCTTCATCTCGTCTATGAAGTCGGTGTCCCCCGCGTGGTAGACTGTCTTGCCCTCGGCCTTCACCAGGTAGCCCACGCCTGTGCCCTTGGGGTGGAAAGGCTGGCCGGGGCTGCGGAACCGTTTGTAGTTGTACGCCTCCACCGCCTCCACGGTGACGTCGCCGAACTTGGCCGACTCCCCGGGCTTCAGGGTCTTCACGGGTGAGCCCAGCTTCTTGCCGCACTCCGGGGTGGCGACTATGACGGTGTCGCCGCCCTTCACCTTCCTTACTTTGTCGGGTTTGCAGTGGTCGTCGTGGTGGTGGGTGCTGAGCACCAGGTCGGCCACCTCGTCGTACTCACCCTCGTAGGGGTCGATGTAGATGATCTTGCCGCCGGTCTTTATCTTCCACGAGGCGTGTCCAAGCCATTTAATCTCCATTCTTTCACCGTTAACGGAATACGCGGCTCGGTTTTTTATTCTTGCCCCCGCCTGACGGACTCGTGGGCGGTGAGGTAGGCCAGCCCGAAGACCAGCCTCAGGGCCGCGGAGAAGTAGAGGCCCGCGCTGAGCCCCTCAAGGCCGCCGAGGTAGGTGTCGATGACGTAGCCGCTGACGTTGCTCCCCAGGAAGCTGGCGACGCCGAAAGCCGTGGTGCTGCTGGCCAGGTACGTGGCCCTAAGGTCCCCGGGCGCCAGGTCTATGACGTAGGTGGACTCGCTGCTCATCCACGCCGCCATGCCGACGCCGAGGAACAGCTCGGCTAGCGCTATGTGCCACCACTGGGTGGCCAGGGCGTAGGCTACGGGGGCCACTGCCATGGAGACGCGGCTCGTGACGATGATGGGCTTCCTGCCGATCCTGTCCATGAAGGCGCCCAGCCGTCTCTGGGTGAGGGTGCTCATGAGGCTGCTGGTGATGCTCAGGGTGCTTATCTGCCAGACCCTCATGCGGAGCCTGTGGGTTATGACCATGGGGAAGAGGGGCCAGGCGAAGCTCATGCCCATGCCGTAGACGAAGTTAAGCGCTAGGTAGCGGGTGAGCCTTGGGTCCTTCACGAGCCTGTTGAGCTCCAGGCTCCGGCTTGTCCCCTTGGGGGGCTTCTCCTTCGTGAACAGCACGAGCAAGCCTCCGAGCAGGCTGGTGGCCGCCGCCAAAGCGAGGACCAGGGCGAAGCTCTCCTGCGTGGTCTCGCCCTGATCGGTGATGCTCAGGGCGAACGCTATTATCATCGCGATGAGGCTGCCCATCTGGCTTACGCTGTTTATGAGCCCTATGGTGACGCCGCGGGTGCGGTCGGTGGTGTAGTCCCCCAGGAGGCTGTTCCACGACGGCGCCGTCATGCTGTAGAAGAAGCTGCTGAGTATCACCAGCCATATGAGAGCCATGGGGGCGTCGAAGACCAGCAGCGCGGCTATGGCGCCGGCGTTGAGGAGGCGGCCCGCGGCTATGAACCGCTTCTTGCCGTACCTGTCAACGAGCCTCCCGAAGACCAGCTGGAGCAGGTTGCCGCTGAGGCTCTTGGCGCCCTGTAGGAACCCCATCTGGTTGACGGTGGCGCCCGCCGCGGCCACGAGGAGGTTGTTGAACCTGTTGTTGAGGCTGTCGCTGAACATCATGGTGAACCCTGTCGCCATGAGAGCGGGCGTCGTCTGCAGGGGCTCCTCGTCCAGCTCGCTCATACGCGGTTCAGGATTCGCACCCGGATAATAAATGTGTAGGTGCCGCGACGAGACGGCGGTGACCCGTTTCCCCTGTAAACAAGATATAAATGGGGTCGACCTCCATCAGGTACTCACTCGGGGAGTAGACACATGGACATGGCCGGGCGCAGGGTTCTTCTGGTGGACGACGAGAGGGACATCGTCAGGACGTTCACCCTTTTCCTCGAGAAGAAGGGCTACGTCTTGGACTCCGCTGGCAGCGGCCGGGAGGCCGAGGCGAAGCTCGGTGAACACGCTTACGACGTAGTGGTGTTTGACTACAGGCTGCCGGACGTCTCGGGGGCGGAGCTGTCG
>CAZBUI010000046.1:0-9059 GCA_964495055.1 uncultured Candidatus Bathyarchaeia archaeon
ACGTCTACAAGATCACCGACGAGGGCGTCAAAGCCATGAAGACCTACGACGGCATAACAGAAAAGATCAGCACGTGAGGTGACATCCGCCGTCTCGTCTTCTGATAACGCCAGCCACACTCCCAAGGAAGATGAAGCCTTTATGGTGGAGTTTAGGTCGACGATAAACTGAGTATAATCCTTCTCATATGGTACCATGATGTTTTTAAGGGAATGAAGTGCAGGGATCTAAGCGTCTACAGGGTCATTCTCAAAGTGGTGAACCCTAAGGCACTATGATCGACGATCACAGACACTCACCTTGATGGCAAGACGCTTAATGAGGCTGGCTTAATTCGGTCACTATCTGACGCGCGTCAAGAAACCGATAAGGGTCCACGTAATCGCCGGATATGCTTCTGATGGCCGATAAAAGTATCTCAGGGTCAACCGGTTTAAGAAACACCCTGAAGACCATGTATTCGAGGCCCTCGACCGCCTTTATGACCTGAGGCCAGCCGGAAAGAAAGATGATGCTGAAACCCTCATCGATCTCCTTCAAGTCCCTTATCAGCTGGTCTCCGGTGTATTCAGCGAAAAGATAGTCCATGATGACGACGTGAACCTTGTTCTCCATCATGCAGACCTTCGCCTGTTCCGGGTTAACCGCAGTATAGACGACATAGCCCTCGGATTCGAGCACCGTCTTCATGGCCTCCAGCACGTCGACGTCGTCGTCTACGATTAAGATGCTTCCCTGCATCGACCATTGCTCAAAGAATGCCTATATAGGAAATGTGTAGAACAATTCCATGAATACCGGTTGAACGAGTCACCGGAACGGGTCTTCGATGATCTCGTACATCCTTAACCTGTATTTTTCGTCGTCAAACAAGGATTGATTTGACAATCTCCTCAACTTGTATAGCGCGGGCTTTTCGTAGATCGCTGTTCCATGTCTCAATTTCATGAAAAGTGAGCCTCACCAACTTTTATTTAAATATGATGAAGCCAGGCACTGTATCTTTAATCTAGATCTGTAGACCTAAGATATGATACCTAACAATCTCTGTCTTCGATGAACTTAGGCCTCAAGCTTCTCCTCGAACCTGTAGAGGCCCACGTTGTCCCGCCTGAGGCTGCCGAGGGTCCCGGTGGCGTCGCCGGGCATCTTCCAGAACTCGTCCAGAGCCTCCCGTACCTGGGCCTCGTCCCGGGCGGCGCGGCAGATCTTCTGTACCGTGGCCTCCCGGGGGCAGCCCCGGCCGCGGAGCATCCTGTTGAAGTCGGCGGCAGTGATTAGCTGCAGGTTGCGCCGCGATGCGTACTGGGTGAGCTTTATCCTGGTGCCGTCCTTGAGCTGCACCGTCTCGCTGGGCTTGAAGGCGCTGGCCGCGAAGACGCCGACCACACCCTGCTTGACGTCGCGGCCGTCGGGGGTGTCGACGCCGAACTTCTTGCTCCACCTCATTACCTCGAGGAAGTCGTCGACGTGGGCCCTGGTGACGAGGCCCCACTTGCAGCTTAGGACGTAGGTTATTGAGGGGGCGAAGACGCCGGGCGTTACCTCCCAGACCCTGTCCACCTCGGCGGAGCGGCGGCGGCCGCCGACGCCCTTGATGAGGTGGAGGGTGATGCGCCTGGGGTCCATGCCCCGGGTCCTGTGGCTCTGGGTCCAGAAACGGGCGCCCGTGGTGGTGCGGTCTATGAACCACTCGGCCACGGCCTCCCAGTTGTGGCCTATCCTGTTGGCGGCGCCCTTGGTGATCCTGATGTAGTTCTTCCTCATCTCCACCGCCGCCGCCAGATCCTCCGGGGCCATGTCCACGTGGTAGAGGTACCTGAAGGCGTCGAACAGCTTGACCACCCGCATGTCCGGGTACAGCGACAGCGCCCGCTCCAGGGCGCGGCGTAGCTCGTCGTGGGTGCACCTCAGCTCGTTCTCCATGTAGCCGGGGCTAACGATCTGCCTGAGCTGGGTGTGCTCCACCACCATGTCCCGGATGCGGTGCACCCTCTCCATGATGGGGCTGCTGCTGGCCCTGCCCTCCAGCGCCCTGTCCGTTCGGTGCACCGCCTCCCGCAACGCCTCGTCCCGCGGCAGCCCCTGGTCGATCAAAGTCAACAGGTAGCCCTCCTTGAAAGGCGTCTGCCGGTCCGCACCCTTGTAGCCCCGGACGTAGACCAGGCCCTTGCGCTCGAACCGGCGGACGTTTGTCATGATGTCGGAGGGCTTTACGCCGTAGCTCTCCAGGGCATCGACCACCTCCCTGCTATAGTAGGCCCTGTCCCCGTGCTCCTCCAGGAACGCCTTGACGCGGCCCGCCTTGCTGACCCCGCCGCCTCCCCGTGGGTCCAGGTGCTCCTCGCCGTATCCCACGAACCTGTAGCCCTCCATGACCAAATCGTCGACGCCCTCCGGCGCCAGCACGTAGAGGTGGTACGGCCTGATGTGGTTGCTCGACCCCGCCCGGCCCCTGAAGACGCGCTCGCTCTCGCACACGGCCTCCACGGTCCTCAAGACCAGGCCCGCCTTCCACGCGCGGTGCAGGGCCATCCCGGCGGCGCTCGAAGACAGCCCCGTCTCGGCTACGATCTCACGCAGACACCGGGGCGTGCCTTCGAACAACGCACCCAACACCCTCCCCCTAGACACCTTCAGACACTGCTAAAACTAAACACGGGTGAAATATAAACGCACCGAAGAAACCTCAGACAAAGGGAAAACCCAAACGCCGATTAAACACGCTATTCGCCCGAAACAGCCACAAAAAAAGCCCCATTTCATGATTTTAGGTGGCGCCGGGTGAGGGATTTGAACCCTCGTGCGCCAAGGCGCACTGACTTAGCAGGCCAGCTCCCTACCAGGCTAGGAGAACCCGGCAACCAAACACATAGCACCCCGAGGCCGTTTTAAACATTATTCTCTCGTAAACACCCGCCTGCCGCCGATGAAAGTCATCTGGCACTCCCACTCCAGCAGCCGCTCCGGCTCCACCCCCAGAGGGTTGAAGTTCCAAACCGCCAGATCCGCGTACTTCCCAACCTCGATGCTACCCACCCTGTCCTCCATGAAGCAGTGCAGCGCCGCCGGCAAAGTGTAGAAGCTCAGCGCCTCCTCCGCCGTCACAGCCTCCCCGGTGCCTAGAGTCACGCCCCTTATCGTCTTCCGGGTAACACTCGCGTAGAGCCCAACGTTAGGCAGGGGCCCGAGTCACCGTGGCGTCGTGGCTGATCCCCACAGGTATCCCACACCCCGCCAACGTCTTCACAGGCATACACTCCTCGCAGCGCTCAGCCCCCACTGCCTCTAGGAAGCTGTCGCCTAGGAAGTAGAGGAAAGCGGTTTGGGTGTTCACCATGACACCCAATTCCACAATCTTCCGAAGCGAATCATCCGACGGGAAGTAGCAGTGCACGAACTGGTGCCGCGGGTCCGGCCTCGGCGTCTTCCTCTGAGCGTACTCGTACGCCGCCACGGCGACGTCGATGGCCTTGTCTCCTATGGCGTGGATGGCCACCTGGAACCCGTTGACGTGGCCCAGGTGCACCATCTCGTTGAGATCCTCCTGCTCTATCATCTGGACGCCGTGCACGTCCGGCCGGTCCCTGTAGCCTTCGTAGAAGAGCGCGGTCCTGGGGCCGACGCCGCCGTCCACGGCCATCTTGAGGCCGACGATCCCGAGCACGTCGTCGCCGCCTACGGCGTAGTTCTCCACCGCCCACTTCGCATCGTCTAGGCTCCTGAGGAACCCTACCTGTATGAGCGTCCGTATGGTCAGCTCTTTGTTGGCGTGGCTGCTCCTGTATGCCTCGATGTCTTCCCCCAGCAGCTTGGCTCGATGAGCGTGGTGAACCCGGCCGAGTGGTAGTCGGTGCAAGCATGCCTGATGGCCTTCTCCTTGTCCTCGAGGATCCACTCTATGGCGTCTGTGACGAGCGTCGTGGCTCTGCCTCTGAGGAGTCCGGTGGGCTCCCCATCCGCGTCCCTATCTATCGTGCCGAACTCGGGGTCGGGCGTGTCCCTCGTTATCCCTGCGATCTCGAGGGCCTTGGTGTTGGCGACGGCCATCTGGAACACCCGTTTTATGTAGAGGGGGTTTTCCGGGCTGAAGGGGTCGAGGTCGTACCGAGTGGGGAACCGCCTATCATCCAGAAGGGTCTCGTCCCAGGCGTGGCCCAACACCCACTGGCCCGGAGACGCCTCCCCGACCTTATCCTCCATTATTCCTTGGATGTCCTTGATGCTCTTCGCCTTGGAGTACCTTATGTCTGCAACGAACGCCAAAGAGATGCCCTGCTCCAGCATGTGGTCGTGGGTGTTCACAAGGCCGGGCATCAACGCCCGACCCGCGAGGTCGACCACCTCTGTAGTGGGCCCTACCAGCCCCTTCACCTCGGGCACCGAACCGACGGCCAATATCCTGACATCCTTGACGGTTACGGTGTCCGCTGCCCTTCGCTTGGCGTCCATCGTGACCACGGGCCCGTTTGTAAATACAAGGTCCGCGAAAGACATGGGAGAATAAAGTAGCCGCGTGTATTTTAGCTCCTCGAACCTACTTGTCCAGCCTATACACAGATTTCTCTGTGCCTATGTATGCGAGGTCAGCGTACTCGATGAAGAGCCCCGTCTCCAGAAGCCCCGGGACGCTGTGCAGCCTCCGGTTCAACGCCCGGGGGTCCTCGATGCAACCGAAATCGGCGTCCACCAGGTTGTTGCCGTTGTCCGTCACCACGGGCCCCAGCTTTCCCACGGCCTGCCTCACCGCCGACTCGGCGCCCATGGCCTTTAGCTTCCTGTGCACAGGCGTCACAGCCATTGGGTGGACCTCCAAGGTCACGGGCTGACCCTCGCCCAGCCTGTCCGTTAGCTTGCTCTCGTCAGCAACTAGAACATATCGTTTGCAGCAGCTTGCCACTATCTTCTCCCTGAGCAAGGCTCCTCCGCCGCCCTTCAATGCGTTTAGGCTACGGTCCAATTGGTCAGCGCCGTCGAAGCCTAGGTCAAGCTCAGGGTACTCGTCCAGCGTCGTGAGGGGGATGCGAGCCTTGACTGCTTCCTGTATAGCCTGATAGCTGGTGGGGACGCCCTTCACGTCCGTGAGCTCGCCAGTCCTCAGCTTCACTCCTAGAACCCTCACGCCCTCGGCCGCCGTGGAGCCGCTCCCTAGGCCGAGCACCATCCCGCTCTCGACATGCTCCACGGCCTTCGCGGCCGCCCTGCGTTTGGCCTCGGCCATCCAGCTCATCTCTACGCCTCTAGCTCCAGACGGTCCAGCTCTTCAAGCTCCTTGAGCACGTCCTCCTTGAGCTTGTTGAGCCTGTCCTCGACGGTGTCCTTGCCCCGAGTCTCCTCCTCCTCTTCCTCGGGCTCCTCCTCAGGCTGGGGCCTCGTACGCCGCCTCGGCCTCCTAGGCGTAGGAGTTGGCTTCTCCTCGGGCTCCGGCTCAGGCGGCTTCGGCGGCTCGATGTGGAGCTCGCCAATGATCATGTCTATCTTGCTCTGGGTGTCGGCCAGGGTCTCCTGGAACTGCTTGATCAGGTCGGTCCTTATCTCTTCGAGCTCGTTGAGGCTCACGATGAGCTCGGCCCGGTTCAGCTCCTCGGTGACCTGGTTCATCTCGGCCTCGTAGTCCTTGCCGAGGCGCTCCCGCTCCTCGCGGCTGATCTCGCCGTTGTCCTCGGCCTCGAAGAGCCGCTTCATAACCATGGTGATGATCTCCTGCTGGAGGGCCAGGGTGCGTATCTTGCTCCTGGCCTCAGACACCTGGTCACGCTTAGCGATCCTCTCTAGCTCGGGCACCTTCACTCGGCGGGAACGCTCTACCTCGACCTTCAGCGGCTCTGGCTCGGGCTCCTTTTTCTGGTTGCCTCCCGTGCCCCCCGTCGCCCGTGTGAACATGTATATGGCGACGGCCGCGACGGCCAGCGCGGCGATCCCCAGGATCAAGTCCGTGGTTAGTTCCAGAGCCATACACTTCTACCTAGAATCCCTAAGTATTTAAGCGCTAACCTTCATGAGACAATCCGATATAAACAGCATCATTCAGGGTAATCCATAAAATAAAATGGTTTAGGAGGCGTCAGTCGCCGTAGAAGTGTTCCTCCGAGGGGAAGCCGCCGGACCTTACGTCCGCCGCGTAGCGTGTGAGCGCATCCACGATCACGGAGCCCACGTCGGCGTATCGTTTAACGAAGCGGGGCTTCTTCAATATTCGGGGGTCCTGCATACCTATCACGTCGTGGAGTATGAGCAGCTGCCCGTCCACGTGGGGTCCCGCTCCTATCCCGTAGACGGGTATATCGACGGAGTCCCTTAGAGCCATTCCCACCTCCGGCGGCATGGCCTCCAATAGCACGAAGTGGGCCCCGGCCTCCTCGAGGGCCTTGATGTCCGATGCGAGCGCCTCCACCTGCCTCGACGTCTTGCCCTAGACCCTGCAGCCGCCCAGCTGGGCGAGGCTCTGAGGGGTCAGCCCGATATGCCCCATCACCACGAGCCCAGCATCCACCATGGCCTTTATCCTTGGGGCGACGCGGACGCCTCCCTCGCATTTGACGGCGTCGCAACCCGCCTCTGCTATGAACCGTCCGGCGTTGCGTATCGCCGCCTCGTCGCTTGGCTGGTAAGACATGTACGGCATGTCCCCGACAACGAAGGCGTATTCCACAGCCCACGTCACGGCGTTGTGCCTGATCATGTCCTCCATGTCCACGCTGGTCGTGTGCCTGTAGCCGAGGGTCGTGTTGGCGACGCTGTCCCCCACGAGGATCATTTCGACGCCGGCGGCTTCCGCTACATGGCCGTCGGGTAGTCGTAGGCCGTTATGAAGACAGCTTTCTCTTCCCTGCGCCTCATCAAGTTCAGGGTGCGCAGGGTCATTTTCCTTTTTTTTTACCGCGTCTAGGGACGCGGGAGTCTGGGGTGGCCTGTTTGGCATTCACCTTTCAAAGTTTTCACCTTTCCCTCCTTATGGAGCATCCACGGTTTTTAAGGGTGGCCACCCCCGTCTTGGTAGTCGATCCACGAGACGGTATTTTCCTTGCGGGTTTCACTTTGCGTCGCCGCGGCTTCAGTTCGGCAGTAGGAGGGACTCAGTTATATGGCCGTTTCATGAAGAGGTATAGATATGACCGAGTTAGGGCTGGGCAAGGTATCCAAGGAGGTCTTCAGGCGGAGCGTCCAGCCGTACCTGCCCATGGGCGAGGCGGAGCTTGACGGCGCCACCCTGGAGCTGACGGGGCGTACCGTGGTGACGCACAGCCCCAGCATCGGGGTTCCCCTCGAGGCCCTGGGGTTCTTCGCCTTTCACTACGCGGCCAGCAACGTCGCGTGCAGGTTCGGCAGGCCGACGCACATCGTAGCGGGGATATACCTGCCCCTCGGGACGCCGGAGGAGCACCTGAGGGTGATTGCGGAGAGCCTCGGCGCCGAGGCGAGGCGGTGCGGCGTACGGGTGTGCGCCGGTCAGACCGCCACGTACTACGGCCTGGAGATCCCCCTCGTCACGGCCACCTGCTTCGGAGAGGCCCTCAGGCCCATATTTGAGCCGGAGCCGGGAGACGCCGTGGCGGTAATAGGCGAGGTGGGGGGAGAGGGGGCTTGGCTAAGGGAGGTCAGCCAAGGCGCTGAGAGTGACGCCTATAAGCGCTTCACCCCCCTGCCGTCCATACTCGCCCTCCAAGGCTGTCCCTACGTGAAGCTCCTCCACGACGTCTCGGAGGGGGGAGTCTTGGGGGGCCTGTACGAGGTGCAGGACGCCCACGAGGTGAAGATCTCCATAGATTCTAAGACCCTCAACATTAGTAAAGAAGCCGTGGAGTTGGATGAGGACCCTTTGAGGGCCCCCTCTTACGGTGCATTGATAGCAGTCATCGACGACGTGGGGGTTGATGAGGTTCGCCGCATATGCGAGGAACACGAAACCGTCTTCGCGGCCGCTGGAATGGTCGAGGAGGGGCGCGGCCTCTTTGCAGACGGCGTCGAGGTGACCGAGCAGAGACGCGTCGAGCTTGACGAGCTTTATGGGTCGTTGAAGTCCAAGGATGCGTTGCTCTCTCGTCTCCGGTCGGCGCTGGAGAGCTTGACCGAGGTACCCGGCGTAGAGCGGTTGATACCTCAGGTGGGCACAAACCTGGTGTACGCGAAGGAGGGAGCCGAGAACTCCATGGACATCGCGGGTCTCAGCGGAAGGTTGGTGGCGGCCTCCGGCGGGGCCTTGATGTGCGGCGAGACTGCCTACGGCGCTTCAAGGTATCTGGCGTCCGTGGTTCTGGAGGCGGCTAAGAAAGACGGCGGGGTCCGCGCCGCCATCAACATCAGGGCCGGGGAGGACGTCGCCCGCGGCTTGGAGAGGCTGGGCCTCGGCGTCGTCACCATACCGGGTAAACTGGAGGAGGCTGGCTGCCCCGTCACCCACTACATCAGAAACCATGGCGGCCTCCTCGACGCCTATGTTCACCCCGGGGACTTCGGCGTGGAGCCCACCACCACCATCCTGGGCGAGTCCCCTGAGAAGCTGGTGGAGATAATCACTGAGCTGACCAAGGTTGCGTGAATCCGTGAAGGCGTTCGACCAGGTGGCGTGCTACTACGACGACTGGTACAGCCACCTCCAGGGGAGACAGGTCTTCGAGGCGGAGCTCTCAGCCCTGGAGTCGCTCATCCCAGGCGTGGGGCTGGGCCTGGAGGTGGGGGCAGGCACGGGAGCTTTCGCGGAGAGGCTCACGGACGAGGACAGGACCATCGTCTGCCTAGACCCGTCCGAGGCCATGCTCGCCAGAGCGAGGATGAGGGCGCTGCCGACAGTCATGGCCGTGGGGGAGAACCTCCCCGTAAGGGAGGCGTCGCTGGGCTTCGCCTATATGGTGACCACCCTAGAGTTCCTCGATGACCCCGTCGCGGCCCTCAGGCAGATCATGACGGCGACGCGGAGAAGCTCCTC
This sequence comes from uncultured Candidatus Bathyarchaeia archaeon, assembly GCA_964495055.1. Lineage (GTDB taxonomy): Archaea > Thermoproteota > Bathyarchaeia > TCS64 > TCS64 > RBG-16-57-9. The sequence goes on from CAZBUI010000046.1 coordinate 8,927, forward strand.
CCTCACGGTCCTGTTCATCAACGCGGACAGCCCCTGGGGCAGGCTGTACATGCAGAGGGCCTCCGAAGGCGACCCCGTGTTCAGACACGCGAGACTTCTCGGTCACGGGGAGGCGTTGGGGATACTGGCCGAG
>CAZBUI010000046.1:9069-12954 GCA_964495055.1 uncultured Candidatus Bathyarchaeia archaeon
CCGAGGCGGGGTACCTTCCCCAGAAGTCCGTAGGGACCCTCACGACGGGACCGGAGGAGCCGGAGGTGGGGGCCGGCCTCAAGGAGCCTGGCCCTGGGACAGGCGTGATACTGGTCAAGGCGACGGCGGCGTAGGTTATTCCCAGAAAGACGCGACGTTCCTTCTCGACGCGGGATTCTCCACTAGCGTCATGAATAGATTTAAATCTCGATTCCACGGGAGGCTAAGCGAAGGGGAGCTGGGCGTCAGCCTCGCTGAGAGGACGCAAAGGCGTCGACCCTTTGAACCTGATCCGGGTAATACCGGCGGAGGGATGAGATGAAGATAAGTGAAGCGCTTCAAGGCTTCTACGAAGCGAGCAAGGTAAAGCATGAGGCACACTCAGCCTCAACGGCGAAAAAGGCGGCATTGGGCGCTGTACTGACAGCACTGACGGTGTCGCTGAGCACGTTCTACATACCCCTGGGGACCACCAAGTGTTTCCCTGCGCAGCACATGGTGAACGGCGTCGCCGGCGTCCTGCTGGGGCCCTGGTACGCCGCGGTCATGGCCGTCGCCACGGGGACCATCAGGAACATGCTGGATCTGGGGACGCTCTACGCCTATCCGGGAGGTATTCCCGGGGCCCTGGTGGTGGGGCTCGTCCACAGGTACTTACTGAAGGATGATTGGGCCGCGTTGAGTGAGCCAGTCGGGACGGTGGCCGTGGGGGCCACGCTAAGCGCCTTGGTGCTGGCGCCTATGCAGGGTCACAACCTCACACTGTACTTCTTCTGGGCGGCCTTCGCCGCCAGCAGCGTCCCGGGCGCCTTCCTGGGCTACGTGGTCTTGAAGGCTTTAAGGAGGCTCGGTCTTGAGAGAATGCTCCTTTAACGATCTCATTGGAATGAAGACCCTGATCGTGGGGGACGTTGGAGCAGGGAAGACAACACTCACCAGGCGTCTGCTACTGGAGGCAGTGGACCAAATAAACGACGTTATAACGGTGCTCGACTTCGCTCCGCCAGCCCAGAAGGTGAAGGGGATGGAAGTCGGCGGCTACCTCCTTGAGGAGAGACATCCCCGGATCAGGTACCTGTACTCGAGGCTCATAAAGACGCCGAGGCTCTCGGCCGAGGACGGCGAGGAGCTCATCAGGCTCGCAGGATTCAACAGGGAGATAACCGATTCTCTCATAGCCAAATACCTTGACTCGCCCACGGGGACGTTGTTCCTCAACGACGTCAGCATCCACCTCCAGCAGGGAAACCTGAAGGAGTTGCTTGACGCCATGAAAAATGCTTACACTGTGGTCGCCAACGGCTACATGGGTTTTAAGTTGAAGCCGGACCACGGCTCAGGAGTCTCGAAGCGTGAAAGCTTCATGATGCGGCGGCTTGCCGCGGGGATGGATCGGGTGATCGATTTGTGATCGACGCACACCCAATTTCTAGAATTATACGCAGGGAGGATTTGATGTGACTGTACGTAAAGTTTTGAGCATAGCGGGTTCGGACTCCGGCGGTGGCGCCGGCATCCAGGCGGACCTTAAGACCTTCGCCGCGCTGGGCGTCCACGGGATGACGGCGGTGACAGCCGTCACGGCCCAGAACACGCTGGGCGTCACGGCCATCCAAGGCATAGAGCCCTCCATAATAGAGGCCCAGATAGACGCCGTGGTCACGGACATCGGCGTCGACGCCGTCAAGACGGGGATGCTCCACAGCGCCGAGGTCATCGAGGCAGTGGCCGGTAAACTTGAGCAGTACCATCCGCCCGCCGTCGTGGACCCGGTGATGGTGGCCACAAGCGGCGCCGAGCTGCTCAAGCCCGAGGCGAAGGCGACCCTTGTTGAACGGCTGCTTCCCCTCGCCACGGTCCTCACGCCCAACGTGCACGAGGCCGAGATACTGTCCGGCATCGAGATCAAGTCGCTGGACGACGCCAGGAAGGCCGCGGAAAAGATAGCTGTCCTGGGCCCGGAGGCGGTGCTGGTCAAAGGGGGCCACCTCTCCACCGAGAAAGCCGTGGACATCCTGTACAGCGGCGGCGAGTATACGGTCCTAGAGGCGCCTTTCCATAAAACGGTAAACACCCATGGAACCGGCTGTAGCCTCTCCTCTGCTGTAGCCGCCCAGCTGGCGAAGGGGGACGGCGTCGTCGAGGCCGTTACCAAGGCCAAGATGTTCGTCAACAGGGGCATCAAGCACGGGTTAGACATCGGTGAGGGGCCGGGCCCCCTAAACCCCATGGCCGATCTCTATAACGCGGCCGAGAGGGCCGCCGTCTTGGAGGATGTCCGTGAGGCCGTGGCCATGGTGGAGGCCGCCCCGAGGATGCGGGAGCTGGTGGCCGAGTGCCAGATGAACATAGGCATGGCGCTGAGCTACGCTAACGGCCCGCAGGACGTCGCGGCTGTGGATGGGCGGCTCACAAGGCATGTGGGCGGCGTGAGGGCTGCGGGGTGCCCCCGCTTCGGGGCGTCCAGGCACATAGCCAACACCATCCTAGCCGTCATGGAGCACGACGAAGGCAAACGAGCCGCCCTAAACCTAAGGTACAGCGAGGAGATCGTCGAGGCGTGCAGGGCGGCCGGCCTAAAAGTCTCCTACTATGATAGGCGGGAGGAGCCCGACGAGATCAAAAGCGTGGAGGGCATGACGACGCGGTGGGGGGCCGGGGAGGCCGTGAAAAGGATCGGCGGAACCCCCGATGTCATATACCACCTGGGGGACTGGGGCAAGGAGCCCATGGTGGTCCTCGTGGGGGAGACGGCAACCCAGGTAGCCGGCTGGGCGTTGAAGGTGATGGAGGCGCTGGAGGGAGGTTGAGACGGGGTTCAGCGACGAGTTGAAGAAAGAGAACAGAGGCGTCTGGGACGCCATAACGAGGCACCCATTCGTCCAGGAGCTGGGCGCCGCCACGCTGCCCCTCGAGAAGTTCACCTACTACGTCAGGCAAGACTACCTCTACCTCATCGATTTCGCCCGCTGCATCGGATTGGCAGCCTCGAAGGCCGACGACGTCAAGGAGATGAGACGGTGGGCGGAGATGATGAGAGGTTGTCTTACCTACGAGGCGGAGATGCTTGAGAAGCTCTCAGAGGCGCTGGGGGTGCCGCAAGAGGAGCTTAGGGCGACGCCGAAGGCGCCCACCAACGAAGCCTATACGAACCATTTAGTCAGGGTGGCATACGAGGGTGGCATGGGTGAGAACGTTGCCGCGCTGCTTCCCTGCATGTGGATCTATCTGGACGTGGGAGCCGCCTTGGCCGAGATCGGCGGCTACAGGGGCCACCCCATCTATGAGGAGTGGTGTGAGGCGTACAACGCCCCCGAGTACATCAGGCTGGTGGACATCTACCGTAGCCTCATAGACCGATCCGCGGAGAAAGCCAGTGCGCCCGTCAAGGAAAGGATGAGACGCCACTTCCGGCTCAGCATGCGGTACGAGTGCATGTTCTGGGAGATGGCCTACGGGTTGGAGGAGTGGCCCAACCCATAGCTTGAGGAATCTTTATATTCTGATCGAAGTGAGCCTATGCGAAGGGGAGCAAGGCGTCAGCCATGCTGAGAGGACGCAAACGCGTCGACCCTTTGAACCTGATCCAGGTAATACTGGCGGAGGGAAGAGAAACGAGCAGTGAGATGGATACCCGGGTTTTGGCGGAGGTCGCCGTAAGCGTCGCCCTCGCCTACGTACTCAACCTTATCATAGTATATCACCTGCCGCAGGGCGGCTCCATCACCCTGGGGAGCATGGTGCCCATACTGCTGGTCGCGTTTCGGCGTGGACCAAGAATAGGTGTCTTCGCCGGGACGGTGTTCGGCCTCGTCCAGATGTTCCTCGGCGGATACTGGTTCACGCTGGCGCAGGTAATCCTCGACTACCCCGTGGCTTTCTCAG
>CAZBUI010000047.1:0-12601 GCA_964495055.1 uncultured Candidatus Bathyarchaeia archaeon
ATGAGGCCGTGGTTCTCCTTGCCGTAGACGTCTCTGCACCTGAAGCTCTGGGTGAACTCCACGATGGCCCGGGCTATGGGGCCGTCGTAGAAGTGCTTCCGGGCGGCGTCGAGCCCCGCCGACCTTGACCCAGCCCTAGACTCGACGGCTTCAACCTCCTTGAACGTCCGGTACCAGCCGGGGTTCCGCAGCAGCTGGCCGATCCCCGGCACCTCGCCGCCGGGGAGGTAGGTCTCGGCCGACGCCGGCCACTCCGACAGATACCTGTCCCTGACCCTCACCAGGAACGTCTTCAGCGTTGGGTAGACTGGGAAGCCGTCCTTGGCGATGCGCAACGCGGGCTCCATGACCCGTCCCAGCGTGAAGGTGCCGTACTCCTCCAGCGTCATGAGCCACGCGTCGAAGGCCCCCGGCACCACGGCCGGGGTGAAGCCGTCCTCAGGGATCATGGGGTACCCCTGTTCATGGAACCAGTCTATGGTGGCGTTCATGGGCGCCGGACCCTGGCCGTTCACGGCGACCACCTTCTCCTCGTCGGCCCAGTAGAGCAGTATGGGGGCCTCGCCCGCCGGTCCCACCAGCTGGGGCTTGAGCAGCGTGAGGCAGAACCACATGGTGGCCCCGGCGTCCACGGCGTTGCCCCCATCCAGGAGCGCCTTGAGCCCGGCCACGGAGGCCAGATAGTGGGTGCTGGTGACCATGCCGTTGGCTCCCATAACCACTGGCCTGGTTGTGAAAGACATGGTTACTATTTGTCTCGTCTGGTATATAGGGGGTTCCAGATTTTATTTTCTATAAAATGCGAAGTGCCCGAATGGTCTCGCCTTGAGATGCAGTTGCTCTCTGAGCCAAAGCCCAGCGAGTACTTGAAAGCCCATCTCTTCAGCTCCGCGGTTCCTCGGCCTTCAGCTTCTTTGGCCGTGGGTCCGCTTCCATTCGGGCAAACATTATTAGTGCATGGAATATATATTTCGGTTCCGTTTCACGTCAAAGGAAATGGGTACGGGTGTTTTATAAGGCCGGCTACCGTTTTTTGACCCATACCTGTTAAGAACATCGCATCTCGCCGAGGCAACCGTATTTTGATCTCACCCTGTTAAAAACAGGCACCGGAGGATCCCGGTTTTACGACGCGCGTCAAACCATCCCCTCCACATGGTGAGAGTTATAACCGGCGTCCATAGAGCTATTCTTAAAAACTGGGAGATGTTAATTGGGTGCGCGGGCCCGTAGCTCAGCACGGATAGAGCACAGCCCTCCTAAGGCTGGGGTCGAGGGTTCGAATCCCCCCGGGCCCGCCACGAACCTCTTATCTTAAGAACGGCGGGGAGGCGCTCCTCTGCAGAGATAACGATTGAAAACAACCACGTGTTAGCGTCCCACAAAGGGTTTTATTAGTCCTTTAACTGGGAGAATGCAATGACCACTATACGTGAAATGGTTGAGGAGGACATCCCATCGGTCGCTGACGTCCACCTCAAGGCGTTCACAAGGCAGCTCGACTCCGAGAAATGGATCACCTGTAACTTTCGGGCGGTCCCCCGCACGCAGTACTACGTAGCGTTGCATGGCTCGGAGGTCGTCGGCTACATCCAGTGGACTCAGAAAAGCGGGTTCAGGTCAGAGGTGGTTCTGGAGCTGGAGCAGATAGCCGTGTCACCGGAGCTTCAGGGCCGAGGGATAGGGCGAAGGCTCATAGAGGAAACCCTCTCCCGGATGAGAGATAAGCTGAAAGAACGAGGCGCCAGCCTCAAAGCAGTCATCGTAACGACGAGGGCCGACAACTACGCCCAGAGGCTGTACCGCGACACCTTGGGGGCCGAGGTGGAGTGCACCATCAGGGATCTGTACTCGGCGGACGAGGTCGTCATGGTGTCCCGGAATCCTTGAAACGTGTGCACTCACTGGGCCTGGGGTCCATGTTGCCTGTGAAGCCCTCGCTGGCGGTGGCTTCCCATCCACCGTCGATGGGTGCTAAGAAGTCGCCTTCAAGATGGAAACCAATGTCGAAGTCCCCGAAACCGGCTTTCTCGGCTGGCCAGAAAGGCCCCAGAGGATCGTATACGACTGAAATCTTTAACCTGAACAATAGTTTCATCTCTGAGCCTTCTACGGCCTCCCACGGGGACTCGCCACCCGTAAAGCCTTTTTAAAAAGGGTAATCTATTTGGCTGGCTGTCACCGGTAACACTCGTTTATTGTAACTGTTAGAATAAAATCCATTTACATGTCGGAACTACAAAAGAAACTAAACCTCAGCAAAGACGAAGTAAAGAAACCCATAGGCATCGACACAAAAGGCAACCCAGTCACCCTCGCCGATTACGAAAAAGCCACGATGCTGAATCTAGCCACCCTTGACACAGGCCAAAGACTGGACCTCGTGCTGAAAAGATACGATCTAGAAAAAGAACACAAGATAGCCATCCTGCAAGGCGAGGCCATCACAAAGGCACAGCTCGTGGAAGAGATTAAAGCAGAAACAGAGCTCGGCAGAGACGCAGTCCAGGCCGAGATGTCCTACCTCACAGACATACACAGCGAACTCTCGGGCCAGCCTATAACGGTGGAGCCGGCCCCCAAGGTCGTGCCTGTGAAGCCCTGGCCGCCCAAGGAGTACTACTGGATCCCCAAGAAATACTGGTGGTGGTTCTTCAAACGGTACAGCGTGTTTACAGGCGACACCAGCACGACGATAACCAATCACGCCCACAACTATAGGGTAAAGAACGTGATACCCTGTTTCCCCATACACAACATCACGCCCATAACCCTCGCCGGCACGATGCTGACCCGAGCCAACTTTGCGGCCGCCTGTAAGAAAAGAGGCGTAGTCTACATCGCGGGTGTCGGCCACGGCTCTCCCCGCGTCTTCACCGGGGAGCGAGGAGCCTGGCTGTGGGAGGTGTGCAACTACGACCCGGCTGAAGTCAAAGGCAAGATCATACATCTTCTCAGCTGCAAGACGGCTCAGGAGCTGGGGCCAGACCTCGTCAAGAAGGGAGCGTGCGCATACTTCGGGTACGACAGAAACTTCACCATAACCTGGAACTACCCAGACGTGTTCTGGCTCTGCGACTCGGTGATCGACCTGTCTCTGTGCAGCGGCTTCGACGCCGAAACATCCGCAAGGCTGACCATCCAGGCGTACAACACCCAGATAAACAGGATGAGGGGGATACACGGGCCCACGGCGGTCTGGCTTACATGGGACAGAGACTCCCTCAAGACACCGCTCCACGGCGGCATCTACGGCGAGAAGACGTGCACACTGAAGCTGATATGGTTCGTACGTGAACTGGAGGAGGAACTCACCGAGATGCGCGAAGAAGAGTGGGTGAACATCCCAGAGATGGACATAGACACCCAGGAGTGGCTAGCTAAAATTACAGAGGAAACATAGATTAACCCCCTTTTTTATCCAGTACAGGGAAAGCAAGGGCAGGAAAAATGGGTGAAACGAGGCTTAGTGAGAGGGAAAGGGAGAAACCCTTGGCTTACGACCCGGAGAAAGACGAGTTTCTTTACATCGAGGACGTTAAGAGAAAAGAGTTCACACCCCCCTCCCAGCTGGACGACGAGTCCAAGAGAAAACTGGTGATAAAGCGGCTCATGATCGAAGACGACTTCAAGATCGATCAGCTCGCCCCCATGGACAGGTCGCAGATGATTGAGGAAGTACAGAGAGGCTCACAGAGGGGCTCCGACATAGTTCAAGCCGAGATAGCGTATCTTGAAGAAACGATAAAGCTGATCAAGGCCGGGAAAATAAGGTAAGGCTTCAATAAACCTATGAACATGGTCAACCATGACTCAGTGATGGTCATGTCAACCACGTTCAATGACATTAACAAGATTAGGGAAGAGTTCCCGATCCTCAGCTCCAAGGCGTACCTCAACAGCGCGGCCCACGGCCCAACGCTGAGGCGCGTACACGACGCCACGGAGGAGTGGTGGAGGCACAGGATCAAAGAGGAGCGAGTGGAGCCCCCGGACGCGGCCTCCGAGGCCGCCAAGATGCTGAACGTAGGCACGGACGAGATATGCTGGGTTAACAGGGTGAGCCAAGCCCTCAACACCGTGGCGTCAATGATGAGGCCCGAGAGGGGCGAGAACATCGTCGTCACCGACTTGGGCTACCAGAGCAACGTCTACGTCTGGATGCCCTACAGGATGCGGGGCGTCGAGATCAGGCGCATAAGGCACAGGGACGGCGTCATCGACGCCACCGACTTCGAGAAAGCGGTGGACGACGAGACCCGCGCCGTGTGCGTCAGCGAGATCGAGTGGACCAGCGGCGTCAGGTACCCCATGAGGGAGATAAGCGATATCGCCCACGGCCACGGCGCCTACGTGGTCAACGACGCCTACCAGGCGGTGGGCGCCGTGGACGTAGACGTAAGCTCCGAGGACGTGGACGTCTTCACGTTCGGCAGCGAGAAGTGGCTCTGCTGCCCAGCCATGACCGGCGTCCTCTACGTTAAGCGCAACCTCCACGACGAGTTCCAGCCCACCTACATGAACTACGGCAACGTCGAGGAGGCGTTTAGGGACGGCGCCCCCTGGGAGAAGCCGGGCCACGACAACATAGAGTCCTACAGCGGAGCGTTATATCCCGACGCACGAAAGTACGGCCGGGGCTGTGTCAGCGAGGAGCACACCTGGGGCTTCCACGCCTGCCTCAGCTACTTCAACCAGCTGGGCACCAAGAACATCCAGAAGAGGACAGCCATGCTCAGCCAGCGCCTCATAGACGGTCTGAGGGAGCAGCCGGTCAAGGTGAACACCCCCGTGGAGCCCGGTGAACGAGGCGGGCTGGTTACCTACAACACGGGGAGCTTCGAGAAGAACCAAGAGATATACGACGAGCTCAGGAGGAACGACGTGATCGTCGCCCACAGATACGCGGCCGGCGTGGGCGGGATAAGAGTCTCGTGCCACTTCTTCAACACCGAGGAAGAGGTGGACCGCCTCCTGGAGATACAGGGCAATATACTGCAATAGTTCAAGCCCCCTTCTCCATGAAAACGACGCCGTTTCATGAATCCCTGATATATAGGATAAAGCAAGGGTAAGTCCTCGGTATCAGGCTTACTCAATCATTATAAAACCGGCTTCCAACGGGTATGTGATGCCTAGACACGGCCCCATACTGCTAGCGCTAGGTTTAGCGGTGCTTTTAACCCTTGTGTACGGTTCGCCGGTCGCACACGGGGCTGAAGCCGACATAACGGTGACCCAGTGCTACGTCTCGGATGAGCGGGTCGATGTGGGACAGGAGGTCACGGTGGGCTTCAGGCTGGAGTGGACCGACACGGGGGAGCCCCTCAAACATGGAAGCTTATACATCGTCGGGGACGCCCAGGGCCACTCCACGTGGATGAACGGGTGGGTCATATTCACGGACACCTGCGACAGCCCCTACATCAAGGAGTGGGAAGTAGCCTATGTGAACTATTACGGCGTGCCCAAGACCGTGCAGATGGAGAAGGACCCACCGAGATGCGTCTTCGATAGGGTGGAAATCACCCTGATCCCCGAGTACGAGAGGACCAACGTGGGCGAGGAGCCCAGCATTATATTCTACGCCATCTATGCGTCCAACTACGAGACCTTCAACGGCACCATCCATCTCAACTACACGGACAGCTTCGACCAAATAGGCAGAAGAGGAGTGACGGTGGACTACATCGAAGACCCATATTACGGCATCCACAGCTTCGCATCCAACACCGTCAAGATCACATGGGACAGGGTGCAGGTGGACCTTTACAGCCCCAGGAAGCGGTACAACCCGGGACAACAAGCAACCATCGAGTGCCTCACCTACTACGAGTCCGACACCAAGCCGTTCCTCGGGAAGATCACGCTCAACGACACCCTGGTCCAAGACGATGTGGGCCGCTACAGGTACACCGTGGAGTCCGTGATGGACTGGAGCAACGGGATAACCTTGTTCACGACCGAGACAATAGATGTCGTCTTCGACAAGGTGCTGGTCGAGGTGGAGGTGGAGGACACCAGGATAGGCGTCGGCGAGAAGGCGGATATCAGGTACGATGCACGCTACGCCTACGATGACTCTCCTTTCTCGGGTAACGTGTCCTTCACGGCGGCCAGGAAGGACTTCGTGGGTAAGGAGGATGTCACGGTCTGGCGGATAGTGGACAAGCTGTGGTTCCTTGACACCTTTGAGGCCATCTCCGTCGAGGTCGTGTGGGACAGGGTCAAGGGTGACATCGAGGCCCCGGACACCCGGGTGGACGTCGGCGAGATGGTGACGGTGGGGTACAGCGCCTTCTACGAGTACGACGGCACGCCTCTCGCCGAGGGGGAGGTTACGCTCAACACGGAGTCCCTCCGTATGGAGGACGTTGGAAGCTACACTTTCACGGTGGCCGAGGCGCATGGGGGCCTCTACGATATAGACGCGGTGTACTCCGAAGACGTGACCGTTGTCTGGGACCGCGTTGATTTCACGCCCAGGGAGCCCATTACACGCATCCTGGAGACGCGCCCGGTTGAGCCCGCCATGATAGGGGTCTACGAGTACGACGGCACGCCCTTCAGGGGAAGCTACGAGCTGGAGTACACCGAGCACAGCGGCTTCAAGACCTACAGGGTCAAGGCGATAGAGGACACCCTCTACGGGCTGACATGTTTCTCGTCTGAGGAGGGCAGCATCCTCTACGACACCGTCTCCCTGAGGGAGAGCGTGACCCAGGTCATGCCCGGGACGCTGAAGGTGACGTGCACCCTCACCTACGACTCGGACAACGCGCCCGTCACGGACGCCGTGGTCGAGGTGAACGGCGAGACCTGCGCCTATCAGGGCGGCGGCGTCTACACGACGACCCTCAGCTCGTTCCTGCCCATGGCCACAACCAACACTATGGTGGTGGTCGGGAACCAGTCCGTCATCGAGAGCACCAGCTCCAGCCTCCTCGTGGTGAACGCGGCCATAGCCGTGGTGCTGACCGCGGTCGTCGGCCTGGTCGCCTTCAAGGCTCTGTCAGGGAAAAAGAAGAGTAGGGTGGACTACTCCCGCATCCAGCCCCCGTAGACCGGGTGCTTGCTGCATATCACCTCGATGAGCGCCGGCCTGCCGCCCATGTTTGTCTTCAGCGCCCGCTTCAAGGCGGGGGCGACCTCGTCGGGGTCCTCGACCCTCTCGGCCTGGATTCCTAGTGCCTCCGCCACTTTGGCGCTGCTCTGGATCTCGTGGCCGGTGACCTTGTAGGTGTAGGGGCTGTGGCCGGGCCCCCAGAACCCTGGGCCATAGCCGCCGAACCCGTCGTTGTTTATGTGTACGGTGGTTATGCCCATCCCGTGGCGGGCCATGGCCTCCCAGTTGCCCATCTGGTACCCGACGCCGGCGTCCCCGGTGACGCTGACCACCTGCCTCCCCGGCATGGCCAGCTTGGCGCCCATGGCGGCGCCCAGCCCGTAGCCGAGGGTGGTGACGTTGCCCCAGCCGAGGAAGCCGTGGGGCGCCCTGGCCCTGTAGACGGTGCTCAGCTGGTCCCTGGTGTTGCCGGACTCGTGGGTCACGAAGCTGTTCTCCATGTCCAGCACGTCCATCATCTCGGCGTAGACTCGGTACGGGTTGACGGGCTGCTCGCCCGACTCCATCCACGGCCCGTACTTCTCGTAGAGTCTCCTCCACGCGTCCTCGATCTCCTTGACGAGGACCTCGTTCTTCTTGGGGGCTCCCTGCCGTTCAAGCTCGGCCGTGAGCTGGCGGAGCACGAGCTTTGCGTCGCCCAGGACCACGTGGTCCACCGCATAGTCGCAGTTCACGTCGCTCTCGTCCACGGTGCACTGGATGATTTTCTTTCCCGCGGCGTCAGGGATGGAGTGCATGAAGTGGCTGGGGGTGAGCCCCACGCCCACGGCCAGCACCAGATCGGCCTTACCGAGAAACCTCTCGGCCGGCTCACCCCTGACACCCAACGCTAGGGGATGATCCTCTGGGAACGCGCTCTTGGCCTTCAGCGTCGTCAGCACTGGAAGCTGGGCCAGCTCCGCGAACTCCCTGAGCTCGCCTGTCGCGTCGGAGCTGAACACGCCGTGGCCGACCCAGAGCAGGGGGCTGTGAGCCGATCTAAGTGCCTTCACCGCCTTCTCTACGTCCCGGGGGTCTCCCTGTGACCTCCAGCCTTGGACGGGCGTGTAGCTGAACTCGTCCTCGTCGTACTCGCCGAGGCCCCGGGGGAGGGTCAGCAGGACTGGAGACGGCCTCCCGGTCTTGAGCTGGGTATAGGCCCGCCTCATGTACTCGGGCACCCTCTCCGCCTTGTTGATGTAGCCCCGCCACTTGGTGACGCTGCGGAACGCATCCTCGATGTTGAACCTCTCCCGACCGTACTCCGAAGCCGGGACGCCGTCCGTCAAGCACAGCAGGGGCACGGAGTCCTCGTACGCCTGCGCCAGTGCGCCGTACGCCATCTGGGCGCCGGCCGCGTTGGTTCCCCCCATGACGCTGCAGACGCCTATGGCTTTGCCGTCGCTGACCCTGCTGTACCCGTCGGCCACGGCGACGGCGTAGCGCTCGTCCCTCATCATGAGGTTCTTGACGCCTTCCTCGCCGCAGGCGTTCCCGAAGACGTGGGTGGGGAAGGTGCTCACCCACTCTACTCCCTCCTTTTTCAATATCCTGACAAGTCCGTTGGCTGCGTTTACCTTCAACCAGATACCTCACAGTCATTTCCGTCCCCGGGAAGAAAAAATCATCGAAAAGGGAGTACGCTGTTTAAATTGGATGGTTTCCAAATGATCTTTGGTGCTCATGAGTATCGTCGGGTTATTGATCGGGGTCGTGGTGGGTAGCATAGTTACTGCGCCTTTCCTCTGGCTGGCGGGTAAATGGATTGTCGGAGCCGACAAGGCGAGGTTCATGGACGCGGTGTGGATAGGAATCCTGGGCACCGTGGTGAACGCGATAATCGGCGAGGTGGTGGGGGGCGGCCTCGGCGCCCTGGCCCAGCTCGTCGCCTACCTGTACCTGGTGAAGACCTACTACGAGACGGGGTGGGGCAACGCCGTGGTTATATCCATACTCGCCGTGGTAATAATGACGGGAGTCCTAGTCGTCCTGGGCATGGTGCTGGGCATCAGCCTGGGTGGAGCCGGGTTCGGCTCACCCTTCTAAGAAAAAATGGTTATTTTTTCCACTTCTCGCCGACGGGGTAGATGTCTCCCGGTATATTCTCGTAGGTATGCTGGCTCAGGTCCGCGGGGCCTAGGCCCGGCGCGTCCACCACGACTATGCTGCCAGCTGCGTCGTTGTAGAAGGCCCTGAAGTGGACCCGGGATTTGATGGCTACTAGGTCGAGGTCGTCGAGGCTCAGGCCCACCGCCGGGAATATGGCGTCGTCCAGCACCTGGTGCAGAGTGGGCGTCAGTATGACGTGGTTGTTCTCGCCGAATCCCAGCACCGCGGATGCACCGAGTCTTCTGGTGTCGCCGTGGCTCATGGGGCCCGTGAGGACGTAGCTGAGGTCGCCGAGGTACTCCAGGGTGCCCCTGATCTCGACGGGGTCCCCAGAGTATTTGTCGGCGTGGCCGCCCACCTTCACCTGGACCGTGTCGCCGACCCTTGACTTCATCAGCTTCTTTATGGCGGCCTCGTCGCTTATGGTGGCGACGCAGAATTCTGTGGCCCCCTGCCTTATGAGCTCCCTGAGGACGTGGGTGCTGTCGCCCATCCTGTCGCTGTGGTCGGCTATTATGACGGGAGTCTCGTCGGCCTTGGCCAGCTTGATGGCCTGGGCTACGGCCTCCCTGGTCTTGGGCAACTTCTTGCCGGCGAAGGGCTCACGCAGGCTCCAGATATAGCCGGAGACGTCCTCGGCGATCTTCTCGGCGAGGGCCTTGTTGTCGTTGGTTACGGCGATGACTGTGGCGCCTACGTCGGGCACGTCGGCGTACGCGAACCCGAAGGCCACGCTGACGCAGTAGCAGTCCTCTTCCCTGCGCTCCCACTCCCTGGCCCTGTCCATTATCTCCCTAGCGGGGGACTCGCCCGTGCCCTGGTAGACGCTGGGGGTCATTACGCCGGGCTTCCTCAGCGCCATGGTGGGCTTGAACCCGCCCCGGAGGGTCTCTATCATGCACTTGGCGGCGGTGTAGCCTATCTCCTCGGAGTCTACGTGGGGGTAGGTCTTGAGGATGAACACCGCGTCGGCGGCGTCGGTGAGCTCGCCGTCCTCGTTGGCGTGGAGGTCCAGCGTCACCATGATGGGGGCGTCGCCTACGGCGGCCCTAGCCCTGCGCACCACCTCGGCCTCGGGCCTGGGGTAGCCCGTGGCGGCCATGGCGCCGTGGAGCGCCAGGAGCACGCCGTCCACGTCTCCGGCCTCCCTCAGGCCGTCGGCTATCCCACTGCTGTACTTGTCGAAGCACTCCTCGGTGAGCCAGCTCCCGCTGGAGCCGCCGCGGCTCCTGGAGGCGGCGAGTATCCCGACGAGCTCCACGTCGTCTTCCTCGTCGGCGGCCTTGATGAAGCCATTTATGTAGCTGGGTATCCCCCTCGCGTGCTCTAACACTTCTTCGCCGTGGAGCACCCCGCCCGCCTCGAAGTCTTCCACCGTGGTGGGCCTCGGGCAGAAAGTGCAGGTCTCGTGGCTGAAAGATGCTACCGTTATCTTCAACATGTTCACGGTTGATCTTTGACAGGCTGGGGCAATAAATCACTCGATCTCTGCTTCGAGGTACCCCACGCCCGCTCCCGTCACCCGGACCCGGATAGACTCCCCCAGCACGGCGTCGGTCTCCACCGCCACGGCCCTGTACGCGTAGTTGCGGCCCACCTTGGTGCCGTCCCTGCCGTGCTCGTCTAGGAGTATCTCGCCCTCCCAGCCCAGCCAGCGCTCCCCTGCCTCGACGGCGAGCCTCTTCCACATCTCGGTTAGCCTTCTGGAGCGCGCCTTGGTGTCTCTGCCGTGCAGCTTGCCCGGCATGGAGGCGGCCTCGGTGCCCGGCCGCTCCCAGTAGCGGGAGATGTTGAGGGCGTCGGGGCGCAGCCACTCTATGAGGTCGAGGGAGTCCTGGAACTGCTCCACGGTTTCGCCGGGGAACCCGCAGATGATGTCCGTGGAGACGCCGAGGCGCGGGTGGGCGGCCCTGAACCTCGTGACTAGTCCCTTGAACTCGTCCAAGGTGTACCTTCGGCGCATGTCCCTGAGAACGTCGTCGCTGCCGGACTGGACCGGCACGTGCAGGAACTTGAAGACCTTCTCGCTTCGATACGACTCGATGAGCTCGTCGAGGATGGGCAACGCGCTGTTGGGAGTCATCATGCCCACCCTGACCCGGAACCAGCCTTCGATGCCCGTTATCTCGTCGAGGAGCATGGGCAGGGTGGTTCCCCGGTGGTTGTAGGCGGCGGCGTCCTCAGCCGTCACCCAGACCTCCCTGCAGCCGTCGGCGACGGCCCGCCGCACGTCGTCAACGATCTCGTCGGCCGGAAAAGAGCAGAGCCTGCCCCGCGCGTGCTTGACTATGCAGTAGCTGCAGTTTCCCAGGCATCCGCTGCAGATGGGTGCTATGTGCACCAGCTCGTTGGCCCTGACCCTTGGGAGGCAGGTCCTGTCCGTGGGCTCCCCCTCCACGTAGACGGATCTCTCGCCGCGGAGCGTCTTCTCCACGGCCTCGACGATGTGCTCAATGTCGTCGGGGCCCACCAGCGACGCGTTGGGCGCTATCCTCTCCGCGTGGCCCTGCATGGCCTTGGGCATGCAGCCGGCTACGATGAGGGGCTTCCCTGACGCGTATAGCCGTTTTATTCGTTTGGTGATCTTCCTCTCCGTCGGCGTCTTCACTATGCACGTTAGCAGTATGTTGATGTCCGCGTCGGAGGATCTCTGGGCTAGGGTGTAGCCTCTGTTGCGGAGCAGCCCCTTGACTATCTCCTCGTCGGCGGTGTTGGCGCTGCAGCCGTAGGATTTCACGTAGATGTTGGGCATCCGTTTGTTCCTGAATTGTCTAGTTTGGTGTGTTTTAAATGGTGCGGGTGAGCGTGTTTTTAAATGGCTTCGTGTGGCCGGCGTCTGTCGGGGTGGGTTGGTTCTTGTTTTTTATAAATGGTTTTGACGTGCCTGAGCGGGGCTGGTTTATTTGTTTCTGTTAATGTGTCTTGTTTTTCTGTGTGTGTTTTATTTTTTGGTGTTATGCCTTTTTGTGTGGTTTTACATAGCGTGTTGGAGGGTTATTCTCATAAGTTGAGAATATTGAAATTTGTTCTAATAAGTTGAGAACAACTTTACACGTTTAACCAAAATCCGTACGTCATGTCATTCCCAGACGTTATTAGAAATACCCTATATCCCTATACCGTCGTCGATTCACACACCTTGCTGAGACAAAATAAGGTTGTGTACGATAATATCGATCGGCGTCATAATGGGGGAGAATAAAGAGACATGGTTTTAATCGAAAAGGCGCTCAGCATGCAGCGCCGAGGCGAAGCAGCCGCGTGCACGGACTTCGACGCAGCCCAAGACACGTGGGTGACCAACACATTCGACGACCAGATAAAGCAGACTATCGCCAAAGTCACAGGATTCATGGACAGACTAGCTGACGGCTTCCAGAAGCACCT
>CAZBUI010000048.1:0-12568 GCA_964495055.1 uncultured Candidatus Bathyarchaeia archaeon
TCATACTATGGTTTATTCTACTTGAAAGAAGGAGAACCCCAACATGCCATCTCTATATTTAATACCCTGTCTCAGATACAGCACTCCCATCCGAGGAATAATGGTTGAAGATAGTGATGATCTCTATAAATCCCTTCCATGTGATGGTCCTCACACTGGGAGCCAAGGTAATAGGATCCTCATGAGTATCGGGGTGTTGACGTATACGCGTCATATTTCGTGACCCTGTAATGCCTCGCGGCATGTTTTTATCACAACTCGCCAATGATGAGACACACATGATCACGGTGGTATCGGGGCTACCGAGGAGCGGCACCAGCATGATGATGAGGATGATGGAGGCCGGCGGCGTCCCCGTCCTCACAGACGAGAAGCGCGAGGCCGATGAAGACAACCTCCGGGGATACTATGAGGACGAGCGCGTCAAACAGCTGAGAGAAGACGCGTCGTGGATAGACGAGGCCGAGGGGAAAGCCGTCAAGGTCATCAGCTACCTTCTCAGGTACCTCCCCGAGGGGCATAGCTACAGGGTGATCTTCATGGAGCGTAAGATATCCGAGGTCCTGGCCAGCCAGAGGAAGATGATGAGGCGCAGAGGCGAGCCCGCTGAAGAGATACCCGACGACGTTATGGCAGGCATCTTCGAGAGGCACCTCGCCGAGACGGAGGAGTGGCTAACCCGGCAGCCACATATAGAGACCATTCGAGTTAGCTACAACGAGACTCTCAGCGACCCGAAGTCCACAGCCGAGCGGGTGGCGGCCTTCCTCGGCGGCGGCCTCGACGTCGAGAAGATGACGCGGGTGGTGGACCCCCAGCTCTACAGGCAGCGCAGGTAAGGCATCAAAAGTATTTTCCAGCGACCCGCCCTCATATCATCGATTGATATGGCTTCACCGGCTCTGGGGGGAGGCCTGCACGACCTGCCCCGCCTTAGGAACCATAGACGCAGACGATTCAGCAGTTTTGACCGCACCGGCGGCAACAGGGACTACATCGTCTTGGATCCAGGGGAGACGGCGACCCTGGCCGAGATGACCGGGCCCGGCTGCGTCAAACACGTCTGGGTCACCATGCGTACCGAGATGAAGTGGCACCTCAGGAAGCTGGTGCTCCGCGCGTACTGGGACGGAGAGGAGCACCCCAGCGTCGAGGCGCCCATTGGGGACTTCTTCGGCATAGGCCACGGCGTCGCCCACAACTATGTCTCGGCTCCTCTGCAGATGAGCCCCGAGGACGGCAGGGGCTTCAACTGCTGGTGGCCCATGCCCTATAGCTACGGGGCCCGCGTAACCGTGGAGAACCAGGGGGAGGGGCAGGTAACCGCGTTCTACTACTACGTGGACTACGAGGAGTGGGCGGAGCCCGAGCCGGGGCTGGGCAGGTTCCACGCCATGTGGCGGAGGGAGAACCCCACGGACGGCGTGCCCGACAAGGGGATGCTCAACAGGGAGTGGATGTTCGCAGGCGAGAACCCTCGGGGCGAGGGCAACTATCTGATCCTGGAGGCCGAGGGCAGGGGCCACTACGTGGGCTGCAATGTCAACTTCGTCAACCTCCGCGAGACGGAGGAGTTCAACTGGTACGGCGAGGGCGACGACATGATCTTCATAGACGGCGAGGAGACCCCCAGCCTTGTGGGTACAGGCACCGAGGACTACTATTGTATGAGCTGGTGCCCCACCCAGGAGTACTGCGCCCCCTACCATGGACTACCCATACCCGGCGGCAAGAACTGGAGCGGAAAGGTCACGTGGTACAGATACCACATACAGGACCCAGTCTACTTCGAGAAAAGCATACGAGTCACCATCGAGCACGGCCACGCCAACCACCGCAGCGACGACGTCAGCAGCACCGCCTACTGGTACCAATCGGAGCCTCACAGGCCCTTCATTCTGGCCCCGGTGGACCAGAGAATCCCCAGGAGATGAGTGTTTGGGCTACCTCGTAGGCACCGACATAGGCACCATGGGCACCAAGACGGTGCTCGTGGACCCCGAGGGAAAGGTCCAGGCCTACAGCTTCAGGGAGTACGGCGTCCTCACCCCCAAGCAGGGGTGGGCCGAGCAGTGGCCCCAGGTGTGGGCGGAGGCTACCTACGCCACCATCAAGGAGACCATCGAGAAGTCAGGCGTGGACCCAAGAGACGTGGCGGGGGCCTGTGTGAGCAGCCTGTACGGCGGCAGCGGCATACCCGTGGACAGCAACTACACCGCCATCCGGCCCTGCCTCATCTGGGCGGACCGCCGTGCCAACGACGAGTGCAGGTGGGTGGAGGAAAGGATAGGCAGGGAGGCTCTCTTTGAGGTCACAGGCAACGTCATCGACCCCTACTACGGGTACACCAAGATGCTGTGGATAAGAGATAAGGAGCCGCTTCACTGGGCCAAGATACACCGCTTCGAGACCCCCAACGCCTACATCATCAGGCAACTCACGGGCGTGGAGAACATCGACTACAGCAGCGCCGGCAACTACGGCGGCCTCTTCGACATACACGGCCGCGGCTGGAGCACGGAGATGATGGAGCTGCTGGGCATACCACGGAGCTTCTTCCCCGAGAAGATACACGGCTCGGAGGAGGTGGTGGGCGAGGTCACCGCCACGGGTGCCAAGCTCACCGGGCTGGCCAGGGGGACGCCCATATGCGCCGGCGGCATAGACGCCGCCGTCAGCGCCCTCGCCGGCGGAGCCATACTGGACGGCGACTTGGCGTCCATGCTGGGGACCTCCATGTGCAACGGCTTCATCAGCCACGAGCCCCGGCTCAGCCCCCGGATGGTGAACTTCCCCTACGTGGTGAACGGCCGAAGGTACCTTTACAGCTTCACCGGCGTCTCCACCGCCGGATACTGTGTCCGCTGGTTCCGGGACACCCTGGGCGCCCAGGAGATGGAAAGGGAACACGAGACAGGGGAGGACGCGTATAGGCAGCTGGACGCGTTGGCTGAGACCGTGCCCGTCGGCAGCGGCGGCCTCGTGTTCATGCCCCACATGATGGTGGGGGAGAGGGCCCCATACTGGGATGAGCACATCAGGGGAGGCTTCCTAGGCCTTACAACGTATCACACCCGCGCCCACATGTTCAGGGCGGTGCTGGAGGGAGTCGCCTACGCCATGAGGTACAGCATAGAGGCGGCGTACGAGACGGGCATCGAGATAAACCGGGCGACTCTTGTGGACGGCGGCGCCAGGTCCCGCCTCTGGAGACAGATAATCGCTGACGTGACCGGCGTCGAGATGAGCTACATCCCGGACGCGCAGGGCGCCCCCCTAGGGGACGCCATGCTCGCCGGCCTAGGCACCGGCGTCATACAGGACCATGGCGTCATAGAGGAATGGATCGGGGATAAGGTGGCCATGAAGCCCAGCCCCGACAGCCACGAGAAGTACCGCGGCTACTACGAGCTGTACAAGCGCTGCCTAGAGGCCACCAAGCCTGTCTACAGAGCCATGCCCGAGTAGCCCCTTTTTATACTCAAACCCCCGAATCAATACCTATAACCCAGAGCCAGGTTTTAGGTATGAGAAAAACAGCCGCTTTCCTGCTGGGCGTGGCACTAGTCCTCGGGCTGGGGCTCGCGCTCCTCCACCCCTCCCTCCAGCTCATCGGCGTCTGGCTCACCCCGCTCCTCGGGACGCAGTTCTACGTCGCCCTGAGCTTGGCATACATGCTCCTGGCGGACCCCCTCATGTACCCTGTCGTATTGTTCGTATGGCTCGTGGTGGCGTTCATCGGCGGCGTGATCGTCAGGACTCGCCTCGGTGGTGTCTTGACCATGTTGCTTGTGTGGCTGCTGGTTGTCTCCATGCTGGCGTTGTCCGTGTTCGGGGTGGCCATGAACATTGGGCAGATGATGGACGAGGTGGAAGGCGAGGAGGCCCTCGGGCTGCTGCCGCCCATACCCGAAGGCATGACGGTGAGCCGTCTCATGGAGACCCCCGTGCTGGGGGAAATAGCCTTGGACCTGCTCGATGTGGTCGGAGAGGAAGCTGGACAGGAGATCAGGATGGATTACATAATGGGCTACGTGTATCAGGCGCTCACCTGGGCGGCCGTGAGGCCCATCATAGTGCTCGTGGGAGCCCTGATCGGCGTCGAGGCAGGCAGACATGGTCAGCGGCTCATGGCAAAGCAGCCGTCAAGCCTTCAAACAAACCAGCCTACTGGCGGAGATGCCCTGAAGACGTGGCTCGTTTTCATCATCCTAGCGGGGGCGACGTTGGCCCCCGCCGAGGGACAGTTCATAGACCTGGGTGACAGCGTCTACGTGGAGCAGCTGGCGGCTGGGACAGACGGTGCGGGCCGCGTCGCTCTCATCGACGTGTTCCTGGAGACTGAGGACGCCGAAGTCAATGAAGACGTGGTGGCCGCCATGGTGGTCTCCCATGATATACGGGCCACCGGCCTGTTTAGCCTGCTGCCGTTCCCCGATGAGCTGGACATCGAGTCGCTGCTGAGTCTGGCGCCGGACACGTTTTACGCCGTGGTATACGTGAACACGCCCCCAGAGGAGGCGATCCAGAGATCGTCGGAGACGAAGGCGTTGCTGGAGGACAGGCTCGGCGTGGAGCTGGTCACGCTGCTGGCCTTCGAGCTCCCTGAGTACCGGCTCGATGAGGCCGCGCTGCCATGCATGACCGCTGTGGTCGGGTATAGCGAAGCCGAGGCGTCGGAGGTGGCCGAGGCATTTCTCAGCGGCGTCACGGACCACGGGGGCCTAGCCGAGGGGGTGCTGGAGGCCGTCTCCAACGGCGCCTTGGTCCCGGGTGACCGTGAGGGTTCCGCCGACGGCTCCGTTTTCGTCTCGGGGTTCCTCCGGCTGGGGCACTTCATGTTTCTGTTGCCCGAGGACCCCATGCTCGACATGGTCATGGAGGACCTCGGAATATTGTTCGAGGAGCCCCTCGGGTTCGCGCTCAGCTTCCACATCTGGGAGGAGGGCGCATCCACCGAGGGCATGGGACAGTGCGTGGACCTCGCAGAGCTCTTGGGCCTAGAGGCATTGCCAAGCTACAGCGTGGACTCCGACGCCAGCTTCATAACGCTCCTCAAGCCCAACAGGACCAGCATGATGGACGGCCCCCAGGTGGCCGCCAGGTTCCACTCTAACATCCCGACCACCTCCCCGCTGCTGTCCATGTATGGGCTCATGATCGAGGGCATAGGGAACGCCACATACGTGGAGGGGACCAGCATCACAGCCGACGCCTTCAGCATGACTCTAGAGGCGCCGTTGCCGCCGAGGCTCACAGTAACCAAGACGGTGAACAGAGACATGGCGTCGGTCGGCTCTCAGGTCGAGGTCACGGTCACCGTCACGAACAACGGCGACACCGTGGTGAACGACGTTGAGATAGATGACAGCCACACACTCCTGGGGTACGCGTACGCCTCCGATCTGCAGGGCTCCGCTACCAAGACCGTGGCCTCGCTGGCGCCGGGGGAGTCCATAACCCTCATATACGGCTTCACGCTGAGCCGCCCCGGCTACTTCAACCTGAGGCCGGCGAAGGTGAACTACGTGAATAAAGAAAAGACCTATATGGAAGTATCTGGCCGCCCCACGGTTAAGACGGGGAGGCCCGGCCTGGTTCAAGCGTGCTCCGCGTTGAAGGGGGACCTGGCCCGGCTCATCGATTTTGCGGCGGAGGGACGCGGGGAGACCCTCGTGACGGCCGCCCTTCTGGTGGCAGGCGCCCTAGTTCTGTTGAACCTCGTTTTGACTGTTAGAAGGTGGCGGCTTGGCGCGGCTTCTCCGTTAGAGCCTGTAGAACTCGACTAGCGCCAGCGTTTTCCTCAAACCCTCTCTGATGAGGATGCAGCCAACGGCCAGTAACGCGAGCAGATCAGCCATGTAGAGCACACCTCGACTCTCCCCCGTGATAAAGAAGTAGAGATACTCTGATGAGATTACCACACATATGAAGCCGAGCAACACCTTGACCTGGTTGTAGAGTAGGGTCGCCTCGTCTCTGTCGTCTAGCTCTTTGAAGTAAGTTCCCATTTGTCCCGTGAACCGGTTATGCCTTCAGGCATTTATTCGCGGTGTAACAAAACCCCTGCTCTAAGGGTGATCGAATATAGACAGGTGAAGGCCATGTGAAGGATCTTTACATGATGATCCTAGCGTCCACGATGCGGGCGCCGTCCGGGTAAGCGAGGATGGGGTTCATGTCCAGCTCCTTGACCTCGGGGCACTCCATGAGCATCCTGCTGGTCTTCACCAGTATGTCGGCGAGGGCCTCCTGGTCGCTGGGAGGCACCCCCCGGGCGCCCTCGAGTATCTTGTAAGCCTTGATCTCCTTGATCATCTCCCTGGCGTCCTCCACGTCGATGGGGGCGACGCGGAAGCTAACGTCTTTGAGTATCTCGACGAATATGCCGCCCAGCCCGAACATGAGGGTGGGCCCAAAGGTGAGGTCCGTGGTGCTCCCGACGATGATCTCGGTGCCCTTGGGCGCCATCTCTTGGACGAGCACCCCCGTGATCTCGGCGTCCGCCTTGTAGTTCTTGGCGTTCGTTATGATCCTGTTGAAGCCTTCCCTGATGCCCTCCTCGTCCTCGACGCCCACGATGACGCCGCCCGCGTCGCTCTTGTGCAGTATCTGGGGGCTCACTATCTTGAGGACTATGGGGAAACCTATCCTTTTTGCGGCCTCCACCGCCTCGTCTTCCGTCTCGGCCACGTGTATCTTGGTGACGGGCATGTCGTAGAGGGCGAACAGCTTCTTGGCCTCGTGCTCGTAGAGGAAGCCCCTGCCCTCGGCCTTGGCTGCCTCGAAAACGTCTGAGATCGTCTTATCTCTCATCACGGACACCCAATAATCTTCCATGTATGACCCGTTTACGATAATTTAAAGAATATGCCAGAAAAAGAGGTGTTTATCAAACCGCCAGAATGGACAAATTATGAGAGATTCTAAATGCGGTGGCTCCCCCGGCGGCCCATCTGCCGCCTTATCCATTTCGCCACCTGTATGAGCAGCGGGTTGGGCGTGGCCACGATAGGGATGTCCCTTGGGCCTATCTTCAGCGTCGGCCTGTACTCTGGCAGCGGTGCGTAGATGACGCTGGCCCAGTAGATTCGGCCCTGCTGCCGCTCCTTGAGCAACTCCTTGGTGTTGAAGGGGAGGGGCATGTGGTGGAAGACGACGCCCTCAGCCCAGTTGAGTATGACGGGCCTGCCCGCCTCCTGTATCAGGGCGCCCGTCTCGGCGAGCTTGTCTGGGGAGTACTCCACCATCTCGAGGATTATCAGCTCCTCCGCTGGCTTGTAGGTTATCTTCATGGGACAAACAGCGGGCGGGTGTCATATGAACTTCACCCTCTGCCTGTGAGGAAGTCGATGAGGGTCCCCATGTGCACACTAGCGGTGGCCTCCAGATCCTCCACTGTGATGTGCTCGTCCACGCCGCCCATCCCGTAGACCCTTGGGCCGTACGAGACCGCCGGGACGCCCAGAAGCCTCCAGAACCGGCAGTCGGTGCCCCTGAGGTGAAGCTCAGGAAGGGCTCCCTGCCCGTCGTCTCGGCGTGGTTCGCTTGGAGCAGCCTCACTATCTCTGTATCGGGCGGCGTGTAGGTGGAATCCGTGAGTGTCGATGTGTGTCGCCCCCACTCAACCTCCATCCCCTGATCGACGCTGTGGGCCTCCTTCTCCACCTTGTTCCTAATCTCCTCGGGGCTGATGCCCAGAGGCAGCCTGACGTCCACCTCCGCCTCGCAGAGAGCTGGGACGATGTTGTCCTTGGCGCTGCCCCGGATAACCCCCACGTTCACGGTCACGTGTTTTAGCACGTCCGCCATCGTGGAGGACTCGTGGCCGTACTGCTCCTTGTACCCCTTCATGGCCTCCTCGGTCAGCCTCAACGACTCCGCGTCCAGAGGCGCAGGGGTTCCCTGAAGAGCCTCCACCCTGGGCAGGGCCCTGACCATCTTCATTATGGCGTTCTCGCCGACGTACCCGGCGAAGCTCCCGTGGGCTGCCTGGCCTCTCGCCTGAAGCACTAGGGGCACCCTGCCCTTCTCGCCGATCCTCACCGTGAGGCCTGAAGGCTCACCATTCAGGACCGCGTCTCCGCGGAGGCCCTCCACGTTGTCGAGGAGCCACCTGGCGCCCCACCTCCCCGGTCTCCTCGTCGGACGTGCTCGTGAAAGTCACCTTACCGGGTAGGCTGGCGGCGCTCAGCTTGCCGAAACAGTGGAGCAGCGACGCCAGTCCGCCTTTCATGTCGCCGCTTCCGCGGCCATACAGCTCGCTGCCTATGACCTCGCCCGAGTAGGGGCTGCGAGCCCACTCCTCCCCCACCTCCCCCGGGAACTGGTCAAGGTGGCCGTTGAGTATGAGGTGTGGGCGTCCCTCTCCGATAGATGAAACGAGGCTGACCACGCCCTCCTTGGGCTCGTAGGCCTGAACGGCGGCGCCGTGGCTTTCAAGGTAGCCTCGGATGAACGAGGCCAGCTTGGAGGTGTCTCCGGGCGGGTTGTCGCTGGGTGTCTTCACGAGGCTTGAGCAAAGCCTCACGAGGCCCGTGGTATCTGAAGCCAGATCATCGAGTAAGCTGTCCTTCAGGTTTGACGACGTCAATCATCGAGTTTATTCTTGCCGTGATAGTGAAAAAAGGGTGCCGGGGTCTACGGGTTGAGCTTCTTGACCAGCTCGGCGACTCTCTCACCCATCTTCCTGCAAACCTCGGCGTCGGCGTCGTCGGGCGCCCCCACGGACGCGGCCCCGTAGTGGTTCTTGCCTGAGGTTCCCTGTACGACCATGCCGTGCACCATGAGGGCCTCAAGGAGAGCCATTATGGTGGTCTCGCACCCGGTGTGGGTTCCCCCAGAGCTGCAGAATGCGCCCCCCACCATCCCGTCGAGCTTGCCGTGGTACTTCACCGACTCGTCGATGAAAGCCTTGATCCTCGAGGAGGGCAGGCCGTAGTAGACGGGCGACCCCAGTATGAGGCCTTGGACCTTCAGAAGCTCGTCTACTTTCGCATCGTTCACCTTCCTGACTATGGGCTCCACCCCGGCCTCCTCGACGCCCGCGGCGACGGCTTGAGCCATCTTCTCCGTGTTCCCCGTCTGTGAGTCGTAAACTATGAGTATCTTCACGTTGTTCACCTACGCGAGCTTCCCCTTGGCGTCCTCCACGGCGTAGGCGCCTTTTACCTCGCCGTAGTATATCACGTGCATGTCCTTGCCTGGGTACACGTCGTCCTCTATCGCCTTCCTCAGCTGACCCGGCTTCATCTCGTTCCTGTATACTATCCTGCACTCGAAGTGGACGGGGCACTCCTCGATGTAGGGCGCCTTCACGTCTAATCCCTTCGCCGCCGTCATGCCCAGTTCTTTGAACTTGTCCACGTCGCGGCCCGACTTGGTGCCGCAGAACTCAAGCCACCCCTCCATGTCTTTGCCGGGGAGACAGACCGTGAAGCTGTCCGACTCCTCCAGGATCCTGTGGGTGTGCCTCGACAGCCTCACCGCCACCACGAAGACCGGCCTCCTCCATATGGTGCCGAGGAGCCCCCACCCGATGGTCATGGCGTTGGGCTTGCCGTCCTTCCCCCGGGATGCGAGGAACAGGCCGCTGCCTCGCATTAGACGGTTGGCCTCCACGACGTACCTGAACTCGTCAACCTTTTCTCTGCTCAAATCAGAAACCCACAGTATAGAACGGCTGAAACTGTTTAATCTTTCCGGGATGTACACCGCCACTGCACAGCTGGGTCACATAACCGTAAACAGCGGCGCACGTGAGACCAAACCGGCATGGTTCAGGCGGAGGAACAGTATAGAACAAGCGTCAAACTCAGCCCGCTAGAGAGGATCAGGCTACTCATAACGGGGGCTGTTCCCACGTCCCGACGGTCACGGCCCGGCTGGAGCGGAAGCCTCCAGTTCTACGCGTTCAGGTGCCCAGTGCACGGACTTGTGGAGAACTACCCGCAGGGATACGAGAAGGTACTCAGATGCCCATACTGTGACGAAAATGCACCAAAAAATGGAGCATAGATATAGAAATCAGCGCCTAAAGAGTCTTATATCATTATAGGCGTACAGCATCCAGTGCGGATACCACGTGATTAAATGTCGTTCACAGAGAAAATCGATGTTCTAGACCTGCTGATAAACATACTCAGAGAGCACGAGGAGAAACTCGACGAACTCGTCGAGAGGCTGGAAATAGTGAGCCAGACCATCCAGAGAGACCCCGCGCTCAGGAGAAGCCTCCTCGAGTACGAGGTGGGCGGCCCCGATATGGAGGAAGTTGCCGGGGTCCAGAGTATACTGGTGGTGGACGACGACAAGTCGCTTGCCAACACGTTCAAGCTCGTGCTACAGAGCGTCGGTTTCAACGTGGATACGGCGATAACGGGCCTCCAAGCGCTCTACAAGGCAAACAGAAAGAACTACGACCTGGTCATCCTCGACATCAACCTGCCCGACATGCTCGGCGACGAGGTCGCCGAGAAGATACGGGAGAACAGCGACGACGTTAACATCATCATGATAACCGGCTACAGTAGCTTCAAGGACGATGTTGACGAGGAGGAGCTGGGCATCAAAGAGGTGCTCATGAAGCCCATCCCGCCCGAGGACCTGGTGAAGATCACCAAGAAGGCCCTGTTAAAGAAGGAACAGGGATAGATTTTTCTAAATAATATAGCCGCTGTCTATTCTCTCGAAGTCGCGGACCCTCTCTAGGTCCAGATCGGGCTCAAGCTCGTCGAAGTCCTCCTCGGAGAGGGTCACCCAAGGCCCCGTCAGCGTCGCCTCCACCGTCGGGTGTGTCTTACCGAAGTTATCCCGGCAAACCTTGTAGGTGAGCTTGCGCACCCTGCGCTCATCGGTGAACCCGAGGGAGTGAAGGTACTCATGCACTAGTATAGAGAACACGTGCGCCTTCTCTTTCTGGCTCTTCGTGGAGCCCAGCAGCCGCCTGTTGAGCACGATGTCGTTTGTGCCGAGGGGGTGGAACGCCCCCACCCTCATGGGCAGGTTCCCGAGGTACAGCATCAAGCCTACGCGGTGAAGCCCCAGGCTTTTCTTCACCGCCCTCTTGACGATGGCGAATATGTCGCCGTAGCTCTGGGCCTGATCTAGTTCAGCGGGTAGCGTAGGCTTGGTGCCTCCTATACCGATTCAACGGACTTGACTGCGGGGATCTTCTTCTTGAGGTAGTTCTCCACGCCCCACTTCAGCGTCATCTGGCTCATGGGGCAGCCAGCGCAGGCGCCTGTCAGCTTAACCTTCACTGTTCCGTCTTCCGTGACGTCCACAAGCTCCACGTCCCCTCCGTCTACCTGGAGGTGTGGCCGGACTTCCTCAAGCGCCTGCCTTACTTCCTCCTTCAAAATCTACCACTCCCAAGAGAGACATTTTGATACTATTTAAACGTTGACCGCAACGATTTTTCCCCACGCAGACCAGGAATACAACCAAACGAATGCTGTGGGTGGTCTAAGGCTCCACATAACCTGTTTTCTATACGAAACCGTTATATTGTCAAGACGTGTTGAAAAGGAAGTCAAGGTGAACAAGGGTGATAGGTGACTGTAAAACAGGTTTGTGTTTACTCGCCTGGCTCCATAGCTAACCTCGGCCCTGGTTTTGACGTCATCGGCGTAGCCCTCGACAGCGTGGGCGACATAGTGCAGCTGGAGAAGTTCGATGAGCCAGAGGTCAGGCTATCTATCATGGGAGTCGGCGCAGAAGACATACCGGTGAATCCGGACATCAACAGCTCAGGGGCGGTGCTCCAGCTTGTTAAAGAAAGGTACGACGTACCCCATGGCTTCAAAGCCGAGATAAGGAAGGGCGTCCCCCTGGGGAAAGGCATGGGCTCATCAGGCGCATCAGCCTCCGCAACGGCTGTTGCCGTAAACCAGCTGCTCGGCTTGGGTCTCAGCTTGAGAGAGCTCATCAGGCTAGCCGCGCACGGGGAGGGCGCTGTCGCGGGCGCCCCCCACGCGGACAACGTCGCCGCGTCCATCCTAGGAGGCTACGTGCTGGTCGGGGATGACTACGACGTGGTGAGGCTGGACGCCCCCAACGTCGGGATGGTCGTGGTGGCACCCGAGATCAACATCGAGAACAAGACGCGTAAAGCCCGGGAGCTTCTGCCTGAGACGGTTGCCCTGAGGGATGCCGTGCGCAACATCGGGTACGCCTCCCGGATGACGGCTACCGTGGCCCTCGGAGACCCGGTGCTGTTTGGGAGAAACATCTGCGACAACCTCGTGGAGCCCCACCGCGCCTCCATGATCCCCCGTTTCTGGGAGGTGAAGAAGGCAGCGCTTGACGCGGGGGCCTACGGGTATAGCATCTCCGGAGGCGGGCCCTCGGTTTTCGCCGTGGGTGAACGGGTCGACGAGATAGCGAGGGCCATGGTGGATGCGTTCAGCGCCGTCAAGACCCGCGTCTACCACACGGTGCCGAACAACCGCGGTGCGAGGATGATATAGGCTTGTATCGTTGCGTGAGATGCGGCAGAAACGTCAAAACCCTGAACGGGTTTACCTGCGGCTGCGGGGGAACACTCGAAGTCGTCCACGAGTCTCTG
>CAZBUI010000049.1:0-12523 GCA_964495055.1 uncultured Candidatus Bathyarchaeia archaeon
CGTGCGACCTCGTCTGGTACACCATGCACATCACGCCGAGCAACTGGTGGAACTTCCACGGCAGCATAGTGCCGGTGACGTGGCTACTCATGGAGGAGAGCGCGGCCTTCAACAGAGCGTTCAAGATGATATCGCTCTACATTCTGCCGGGGATACTGATGTTCCTCGGGTTGATGTACCTGAAACGTAGAGAGGTAGAGCCCTTCAGGGGAATAAGCTACAGGCTGCAGGGCGTCGAACGCGTTGAAATAAAAGAAAGAAATTTGGAAACTTAGCCTTTACCGGTCTACTCTATCACCATGACTGTGCTGTGGACAGCCGGAATCTGGCGTTCTACCGTCAACACGGCGCCCGCCGATGGTCTGAGCTCTATCCTGAACTCCTCGTACGGGTGAGCATACAAGTCTGGGCGGTTACCTGCCGTGACGGCTGGGTCAACGCCGTCTATGGCAAGATCGGTGAAGTCTATGACCACCTTGAACTTCTCGCCCGTCTCAAGCAGTGAATCCCCGTCGCTGTTTACACCAGACACCGTCATTATGGTGCCATTCGAGCTATAGATGTCTCCGTGGCATCTCTGGTTTGTGTAGGTTGCCACCATCACGCTGTCGTCTAGATCGATGGGCTCGTGGCCCTGGGATAACTTCAGATAGAAGGTCAGCTTCGTGAGGCATATATCGCTCTGGTCGCCAGTCACGTTCGAGAACTGCCCAACTATGCCGCTGTCCGTTAGCAGCGCCGAGGCGGCCTCGCTCATGCCTGAACTGATCACCGACTGAGCTTTCTCAGCTGTCAGGAACCCCATGTTCAGGACAACGAACGCGAAAGCGGCGGCAGTTATCACGAATGCAACAAGGATTATGGCCGTCTCAAGGCCGGTCATGCCGCGCCTGTTTTTTAACGTCTTTACGTGGTTCATGTCTGTTTTTCTCCTTCTCCCATCTTGGATAGGACTCGTGAAAAAACGGGGAACGTCATATATAGAAAGTTGTCAGGGAGGCGCCCATACCAACAAATAGGGACCATATCGATACTCAGCGGTATTCACGCACGAGTTTTAGTGATTTTTCAGTAAACTATAAAGAGGATTGAAAGAGTTTAACCCTGAACCAAATTGAAAAACGTTAAAATAGTGTCATACGGAATCGGGGTAATCGGCCGAAGGCTTGCGACACACCTCCTTACGAAGGAAGGCATCGAGATCGTCGGGGCCGTGGACATCAACCCCGAGATCGTCGGAAAAGACCTCGGGGAAGTCCTTGGCGGGAAGAAGATCGGGGTCGTCATCTCCAGCGACGCCGACAAGGTGCTCAGCAAATCCAAGCCCGACGTGGTCTGCCACACAACCATGTCATACCTGAGG
This sequence comes from uncultured Candidatus Bathyarchaeia archaeon, assembly GCA_964495055.1. GTDB lineage: Archaea > Thermoproteota > Bathyarchaeia > TCS64 > TCS64 > RBG-16-57-9. Next base: position 1,364 of record CAZBUI010000049.1, read on the forward strand.
CAGACCCACGAACAGTTCGAGCAGATACTCAAACACGGGGTAGACATCGTGAGCACCTGTGAGGAGCTGGGCTACCCCTACGCCACTGAGGAAGGGATCAGGTACGCTGACAAGCTCGACGAATTCGCCAAAAAGCACGGCGCCACGCTCCTTGGAACGGGCATCAACCCCGGTTTCCTGATGGACACCCTGCCCACGTTCCTCACGGGCCCTTGCGAGGAAGTCGAGTCCATCTACGTGACGAGGCAGATGAACGCCGCGACCCGCCGCATCCCCTTCCAGAAAAAGATCGGAGCAGGTATGACTAAAAAGGAGTTCAGGGGGGCCATAGACAGCGGAAAGATCACGGGACACGTCGGCCTGGAGCAGAGCATACAGATGATCTCCGACTCGCTGGGCTGGGAGCTCGACAAGATAAAGGTGGACCCCCCCGAGCCCGTGATCCTGGACCACGACGCGACCAGCGATGCCATCAAAGTCCCCAAGGGGACGAACGCGGGCACCAAGCAGATGGCCTACGGCATCATGGATGACAAGCCCATTATAACCATGGACTTCAGGGCCTACATAGGGGCTCCGGAGGAGTTTGACAGCATAGACATCGAGGGAGTACCCCCCATCCACCAGAGGATCAGCCCATGTGTACACGGAGACCACGGCACCATCGCCATGGCCACTAACATGATCCCGCACGTCATAAACGCCGAGCCCGGCCTCAAGACCATGGTGGATCTGCCTGTAGTCCACGCGACTCCCGCCCACTTCGGCAAATACATAAAGAAGTAAGGGGCCCCTTCACCTCTCATTTTAGTACACTATTTTTTCTTAGGGTCTTCCCCGTACGTGCTCCCGTGTAGTTGCCCTTCTCTAGGGTCACAACGCCGTTCACCAACACGTAGTCGATGCCAAGGGGGAACTGGTGGGGCTCCTCGTAAGTGGCTTTGTCGATGACCGTCTCAGCGTTAAACACCGTGATGTCCGCCCACATGCCAGGCCTAACAACACCCCTGTCAAATAGGCCGAAACGCTGCGCGGGAAAGCTGGTCATCTTACGTACGGCATCCTCAAGCCTCAGCGTCTTCTCGTCCCTCACGTATCTGCCGAGTATCCTGGGGTATGTGCCATAGTGCCGGGGATGAGGCTTTCCTCTCCTGAAAGGTCCTTCAACGTTGCAGCTGCCCGAGTCGGTGCCCACCATCTGGAGCGGGTGCCTCATGATTCTCTTGACGTCGTCCTCGTCGCCGTAGAATATCACCATCCCCGCCGCTCCCTCCTCCTCCAGTAGAAGCTCGTATAAGGCGGTGAACTCGTCGGGGCTCCCTCGGTGCTCCATTACCTCCACCATATTCATGCCCTCGACAGCCCTGTTCTCGTCGGTCTTCACCGATGTGACGAACACGTTCTCCCAGCCAAACTCCCCGGCGAAGTTCTCCCAGCCGGGGATGCCCTCCTCTATCTCCCGCCTCATCCTCTCCATCTGCTCGGGGTCCCTGAGGCGCTCGAGGGCGGCCTCGTTGCCGCCGCTGTGAGCCCACGGTGGAAGGAGGGTCATCAGGCTGGTCGAGCCCGCCTTGTACGGGTACTGGTCAACGGTGATGTCTACGCCTCGGGCCCTCGCTTCCTCAAACATCTTCAAGGTCTCCCGGCTCGCGCCCCAGATTGACTTGCTGGCCACCTTGTGGTGGCTTATCTGCACGGGGATCCCCGCCTTCTCGCCGATCTCCAAAGCCTCGCCGAGGGCCTTCATCAGGGTCTTCCCCTCGCCCCGGATGTGAGAGTCGTAGACTCCGCCGTACGCGGCCGCTACCCTGGCCAAGGCTATGATCTCCGGGGTCTCGGCGTAGATTCCGGGAGGATATATTAAACCCGTACTGAGCCCGTATGCCCCGGCCTCCATCGCTTCGGCTGTGAGTTCCTTCATCCTCTCAAGCTCCCCCGGCGTCGGCGCACGAGCCTCGAACCCCATGCCGGCTGCCCTGATGGCTCCATGCCCCACGAGGTGGGCGACGTTTGCGCCGAGCCCCTCCTTCTCCTCCTCCCGGAGGTACTCTTCGAAGGTGTCCCAAGTGAGCTTCAGCTCTATGCCCTCTGGGAGTCGGGCGTCAACCTCTTTCTGGATCTCGTCACGGATCTCGTCGCTGAGCGGAGCGGGGCTAGAGCCGCACTGGCCGGCGACCACCGTGGTTATCCCCTGGTGTAAGACGTTCTCCATATCCCTATAGACGAGGGTATTATAGTCGCAGTGGCTATGGGCGTCTATGAACCCGGGGCAAACTACAAGCCCCTCAGCGTCGATGATGTCCACGGCCTCGCCCGCTACCTTCTGTGAGATTTCCACTATTCTACCGTCCTCGACGGCTATATCGGCGTAGAACCAGGGGTTCCCTGTGCCGTCAACGACCTTGCCGTTCCTGATGATTACATCAAACATAACCAGACACAAGAACACGTGCTCCTCGATGCAATATAATTCTTCCAACCTGAAAGAGGCGAGTTTAGGGGTTATATCCTACGGGCAGTTTGATGGAGGCTGGCGTCTGTTACAGTCGCCGCCGCACTGTTAAACGGCTCGAAACACCGCTTTCTAACAATTTCCAACCATTATTCGTTACATGTTTACTTCAATATCATCGAGTTTGATACATTGATTTTTACAATTTCCTTAAGTTTGTTGGAAAACTTTTATGCGTGAACCAGAACATGATGCTCTGAGCGGAATGGCGGAGATCGATGCAGAAGCCTTCATAGAAGGCCAGATTGAAGCAATAAGGGAGACCCTCGGCGAAGAGAAAGCCCTTGTAGCTTGCTCAGGCGGGGTTGACAGCACGGTCTCCGCCGTCCTAGTCCACAAAGCCATAGGGGACAACCTCGTCTGCGTGTTCATTGACGACAACTTCATGAGGCTTAGCGAAGCCGAGCACGTAAAGTCCCTCCTGTCCTCCGAGCCCCTGAGCCTGCCATTGAGGATAGTAAACGAGAGGCAGAGATTCACCGAAGCCCTGCTGGGCCTCTCGGACGCCGAGGACAAGAGGAAGGCTTTCAGGCAGACCTTCTACGAGACCCTCAGCAGGATAGCCGAAGAAGAGCAGTGCCGATACTTGGTGCAGGGAACCATAAAGGCCGACATCGACGAGACATCCGCGAACATAAAGACACAGCACAACGTCCTGGAGCAGATAGGCATCAACCCCGTGGAGAAGTACGGGTTCACGGTAGTCGAGCCTCTGAAGAACCTGTACAAGTACCAGGTCAGGGAGGTCGCGCGGACCTTGGGCACACCCCCCGAGCTGGCCACACGGCAACCCTTCCCGGGACCAGGCCTGAGCATAAGGGTCCTAGGCGAGATCACGCCCGAGAAGCTGGAGGAGATAAAGAAGGCGACCTTCATAGTGGAGCAGGCGTTCGAGCCCCACAACCCTTCACAGTTCTTCGCCGCCATATTCAGCGGCCAGTCCCCGAAGGAACTCAAGGTCCTCAAACGCGACGCAGCCGAGATAGTCGAGCTCGATCCAACCATGATCAAGGCGGGGTTCCTGAACGAGAGAGCCACCGGACTGATAAACGGCAAACGCGCGTATGGCTCCGTGGTCACCCTGGCCTTCAGGAACAGCATGGACCGGGCCATGGAGCCCAAATACGAGCAGCTTGAGAAGACCCTCCACTACCTCCAGGACAACTATCCTGAGGCCACGCGTCTCCTCTACCTTGTGGACGAGAAGGAGGGCGAAGGCTACGCGGTGTCCATGAGAGCGGTGAAGACCAGAGACTACCTCACGGCAGAGGTGATGAGGCTGCCGTGGAACACCCTCCGGGAGGCGGCCTCGAAGATACTGGACTCATGCGTGGACGTGACCCAAGTCTACTACGACGTGACGCCCAAGCCGCCGGCGACCATAGAGTACGAGTAAAAAGAAACTATCTTGTGATCCCCAGCTCCCGGAACTGGCTCTGGACGGCCATCCGCATGTATATGAGGTCGTTGCCGACGGTGACCAGGTTGTACCCCTTCTCCATGCGCTTCTTGATGGTGCTCCCGGAGCCCTGGTGCACCCCCGCCGCGAGGCCAGCCGCCTTCGTGGCGTCGTACACTCTGTCGATGGCCTTCTGCACCTCTAGGTGGCTCATGTCGCCCAGGTGCCCGTGGCTGGCCGAGAGGTCGGCCGGGCCGATGTAGGTGGCGTCCACGCCTTCAACGCTGCAGATGTCCTCTATGTTGGCGACCGCCTTCTTCGTCTCTATCTGGACGATGACGGCTATCTCTTGGTCGGCCGTCTCGAAGTAGTCGGGGTCGAACATGGCCGCACGCCTGGGCCCGCAGCCCCTCAGCCCGTCCGGGGCGTAGCGGGTCGCTTTGACGGCCAGCTCCGCCTCCTCCCTGCTGTTCACCCACGGCACCAGCACTCCGTAGGCGCCCACGTCCAGCGCCCTCTTTATGGCCACGATGTCGTTCCACCACACCCTCACTATGGGGGTGGTCTTGGATGATGGGTGCATGGCCTGCATCAGGGTCTGCGCCGTCCTCATGTCCAGGGGCGCGTGCTCGGTGTCTATCACAAAGTAGTCGAAGCCGAGGGTGCTCATCATCTCGGATACTATGGGCGACTCCAACGTGATCCACGTACCTATACACTGTTCGTCGGCCTTGAGCCTCCTCTTAAGCTCGTTCCTCAAACGTTCCACCTTCGATGGTCAACTTGACTGCGAAAAGTATATAGAATTTCCTAGGGCGCCGTCAGCCCATCTCAGAGAGCATGTCCAGTATGCCTTGGACCCAGTGGAGGTAGCTGTTCACGGCCGCCCTCATGGCCGTAGTGTCGCTTGCCTCCGTGATTATAAGTATCCCGTCGACGGTTCTCCGGACGTCCGTGATCGATCTCTCTGAGGACGGCGACTCGATCTCCGGGCCAAGGGCGTCTAGGACGGCCCCCACCATATCGTCAGGCACAGCGACGCGTATCTCCGCCGACGCCTTCAGTGTGAGGCTCGTCTTCATCACCTAAAAAATAAGGTTAGGCTTGGGCGTGTATCCTGTGGGCTGCCTGCCCCAGCTTGGTCGACGGCGTATAGGCTCCGCCGGCGAACTTGTAGCCGCACTTCCTGCAGTTCCAGATGCCCACGCTTACGCGTCGCACGGAGGGGCTGCCGCAGCTTGGACACTTGTGGTAAGCCTTGACGGTGTCCATTATCCTGCCGTAGCGTTTACGGAGGGTGGCTCCGCCCCTCGTCCGCATCCCGATGTCTCTTCTCTTCTTTTTCGCCATTACTCGCCCGCCAGTGTTATAGCCCTGATCTCCGCCGACTTCTCCGACGCGATATTTATGCATTTCTTTATCTCGTCCACGGTGAAGCCGACTGGGCCGCGCTTCTGTATGGCGTTCAGGTTTCCGTTCTCGTCGACTGTGACGGTTATCCTGCCGTCCTTGACCTCCTCCTCGTCGTATGTGGGGTCGACGATGAGGGAGTCGCCTATCTTGCAGACGGTAACGGCGACGGGGTGGGCCTTCAGCTTCAGTTTCTCTGTCTTGTCGGTTTTCTCGACCTCGTCCTCCTTGGATACCTTGAACTTGGGTGCGTCCGCGGTGGTGAGGGCTGCCAGCGCCCCGGCGGAGCAGGCGTCTATGAGGTTGCCGTCGTAGTTGAGCACGTACAGGTCGATGAAGATCATCTGGACCTTCTTGCCTGATACCAGGCCGAGCTCCTCCATGTCGAGTATCTCGGCGGCCCTCAGGCCCCTGTCGACTACTCTGGCGAGCTCTATAGCGTCGTCCGGCGGCGGCCCAGGCTCCCACGTCGGATGAGCCACGGGCGTGTACTCCGCGTTCACCATCATGACGCCGGCATCGGGGGTGTCCTCGAAGGGGTGGCCTACGTCGACCTTGACGCCGACCACCACGTGAGTCTTCCCCAGCCTGACCTCTGCCGATCCCTCGGACTTTGCGAGGAAGTTGGTCTTTATCTCCCAGTCCCTGTACTGCAGAAGCTCTCTGCCGTCCATCCTTTTCCCGGTGGCCAGCACGTCCATGATCTTTTTCCGCTTAAGCCGTGACACTATGGTGTTGCTCATTCTTCTTCAGCCTCCTCGACGGTTTCCTCTTCAACTGTTTCCTCTTCGTTTTCCTCTGCTTCCTCTGCCATGCCGTACTTCTTCTTGAGAGCCTCCTTCTGGGCCTCATAGACCTGCTTGCATCCCTCTATGGCTAGGTCGATGCACTTCTCGGTCTCTTCCTGGGTCATGATGCCCTCCATCTGCAGCAGGGTCACCTCGCCTATCTTGGGTAGGTATGCCACAGGTACGTCTGATTCTCCCTTTTTGTCCTCGTAGTCGCCTAGGTCGAGGACGATTTTGCCGTCGTACTTGCCTGCGGCGCACGACGAGACAAGGTCCTTCATGGGGATGCCTGCGTCGGCTAGGGCGACGGCGGCCGCGTTTATGGAGGCGCATCTCGTGCCTCCGTCCGCTTCGATGATCTCCGCGTAGACGTCTATGACGCTCCGCGGGTACCTCTCGAGGAAGAGCGCGGGCTCTATGGCGTCCGTCATGACCATGCTGATCTCCTGGTCTCTCCTCGACGGAGCCGGCGACCGCCTAGGGTCTACGCTGAAAGGCGCCATGTGGTATCTGCACCTCAGTACGCCCATGTTGGGTTTGCTGAACCGTTTAGGGTGCATCTCCCTCGGGCCGTAGACTCCCACGATGATCTTGTTCCTTCCCATCTCGATGTATGCGGAGCCGTCCGCGTTGGGGATGACGCCGCTCTCAATGCTCAGGGGCCTGAGTTCATCGGGCTTCCTCCCGTCCACTCTAGCCCACTTCTTCTTCGAGGATTTCCTCTTAGTGGTCTTCTTTTTTGATTTCTTACTCATTTTCTATCCTCCTTAATCTTTCTAAGGTACTCCTGGATCCTGTTTGTGAGGCCCGAGGTGTGTGCCTCGGTCTCGATCTTGTGGATTACCTTTACAACTAGCTCCTCGTCCTCCCGGTTTCTGCCGTTGATCAGTATTCTCCCGTTCTGGCCTATGGTGATCTGGCACCGGGTCTCCCTGAGGATCATGTTGATCATGCTCCCCTTCTTCCCTATGAGTCGGGGAATCTTCGAGGGCGTTATCTTCATTATGAAGCCCTCGTGGACCTTCCCAAGCTCCCTGCCCACGATGGACAGGATGGGTGTTCTCCTTCTATCGAGGTCAACGATCTTGGCTACCACTACGTCGCCCACGTCCAGCACCTTGGTCATGTCGAAGTTGGTCCTGAACGACTTGTTGATGGCGTCGTTTATCGTCATTATGGCGTCGGTGGACGCTCCGATGTCGACTACCCACTGCCCCAGCTCGATGTCGGTTACCATGCCGACCACCAGGTCTCCCACGAGTGGGGTGTATGTGCCTTCTAGGGCGATCACTGAGACTCTGTCCTTGCCGTAGTTGACTAGTCCCACCTTGTTGGAGTATACGTTTCCCTCTCTTCTGAACGTGTTTTCTCCCGTCCTGATGCGGCCTTCGTACAAGAGGTCGCCCGGGATGACTATGTCGCGTGTCTCAAATTTTACGCTCAACGTTTCTTCCTTCGTTACTTCACTATCTTCGACTGGATGTTGCCTTGAGTTGACTTTCCCAGCGCCTCCAGCATCTCAATTTGCAGGGCCGCAGGTAGCTCCACCACCGCTATCCATGAGCCGTCCGACCGCCACTCGTCCCTCGTTATCTCTCCGAAGTCCTTCACAATACCATAGCTCTTCCCAGTATACTCGGCGGGTATCTTTATGGCTATCTGCACGTTGTCGCTGCTCATGGGCAGCACATGTCGCAGCGCGTCTACAACGTCCTTGACCTGCTCATCCGCGTCCTTGAAAGGATCTATCTGGATCCTCACGTCCTCCAGCGCGTTCTCTATCCTCAGGGGGGGGTGAGGGAGCTTGGTCTTGGGGTCTACGTAAGTCCTTGAGATGATGTTGATTATCTGCCTCCTCTTCTGCTCCATCATCTCCTTCCGCTGCTGCTGGGTCAACTGGAACGTCCCCTTCTCGAACAGCATCTCTGCGACTTCGATTGGGTCGCTGGTCCCGAAGGCGTTCTCCAGTTTCTCCGCCGACGCCTTCTCTCCCTTGTTGGCGTCAGTGAATATGGTGTCTATTAGGAGAGCGTTGCGTACCTCCCCTAGTTCTCCTCTCTTATACGCCAGCCCCTTGTCTGGGTCTACCATTATCTCGAACTTCTCGCTGCCGGTCTGGTAGCGGACAAGGGTGTACTTGGCGCTCATGTCTGGGCCTCCTACTGGAGGTGTTTATCTACTTCCTCTTCAGTCAGTCTTTTGAAGGTCTTGGTCTCCGCGGGGATCACCGCGACCTTGACTGTCTTGGACGTTACGGGTGTGTCGGATGCCGTGTTCACAGCCTCTATGGCCAGCTTCACGGCCTCTTCTAGGGGCAGGTCGTCGCCGTATTTTTCCTCTAGGAGCCGGTTGGCTTCCTCGCTCTTCCTGCCAACGGCGGTGGCCTTGAACCCTCTGTACGCCCCGCTGGGGTCGGTGGTCAGGATGCGGCTGCCCGTGGCGTCGTACCCGGCTATGATCATGCTGACGCCGAAGGGCCGTACCCCGGCGTGCTGGGTGTAGACCTGGGCTAGGTCGCCCAGCCTCCTAGCGAGCGCCTCTATGTCCACGGGCTCGTCGTACAGTAGCTTGTTGCTCTGGCAGTAGACCCTGGCTTGATCTATGAGCACCCTGGCGTCGCTGCTGAGGCCGGCTATGGCCGAGGCGACGTGGTCGTCGAGCTGGTATATCTTCCTGAAGTAGTCGGGGTCCTCTAGGTCGCTCTCCGGTGTCTCGTTTGCGGCCAGCACGGCTCCCTCGGGGCACGAGACGCCGACCACGGGGGCGCCCCTTTTCACAAGCTCGAGGGCGTACTCGACTTGGTAAAGTCTTCCTTCAGGCGAAAATATGGTTATGGCCCTGTCATAGGCTCTAGGCATGAACAAATCCTTTCACTCCTTGTATCCGCTTTCTCTCTGTTTCTATACACCAGTAATGATACTGCCTAAAAAACTTAGTTAAATATAAGGGCGCGAGAGAAAACGGCTGCACCAAAAAAGGGTTTGTGGTGGCGCCCTGGCCGGGATTTGAACCCGGGATCGTCCGGGTGACAGCCGGACATACTGGGCCTGACTATACTACCAGGGCAAACGTAGAGTCAAGGATAAAGCGATGGATAATAAAGTTTGCGTCTGACGGCTACTTGTACTGCTTCGCTATGAGCATGGTCGCCGTCAGGAAGATGTTCGGTATGGCCCTCAGCTTCTCGATTATGAAGGTGTCTAGGGTCTTCATGTCGGCGGTCTTCACCTTTATCACGGCGTCATATTCACCGTATATGACAGCGACCTCTTCAACTTCCTGGTAGTCTGTGAGTCTCTCACAGACCTGGTCCTCTGAACCGGACTTTATGTTCATCATTATGTAGGCTTCTATACTCAAACGTACTTCACACCTCGGCTACGTGCTCATAGCCTAGAACACCACTCCTATTCATGCTAAAAAAGGGTTTTGGGTGGTGTATCTATACTATCAGTGGTCATTCACCTGTCTCCGTGGTGCGGCGGGATGCGGCCTCGTTATATGGGCTGTGTCTCATAGGTTCAGGGATGGCTGCCGGAGGCGTCGAGCGTGTATTGGATGCCGCTTCTCCAGGATCGCCGCTAGGAACCGAGGATGTGAAGATCGGAACCGGCGGGTGGGCTTATCTGCCTCTGGAAAGCGGGGACAGACTCAGGGCCTACGGTGAGCTGTTCGACTATGTTGAGGTGAACACGTCTTTCTACCACGTGCCCAGGCTCGGTGCGGTGAGGTCGTGGAGGCGTAGGGTGCCGCCGGGGTTCACGTTCTCGGTGAAGTGCAACCGCAGAGCCACACACGAGCTTGGCTTGACTCCTTCCGAAGAGACATTCAGGGTGCTTGAGCGCATGAGGGTGGTGCTGCGTTTGCTCCGCTCTGACATGCTTGTCCTTCAGACTCCTCCCCGTCTCTACGTGGACAAGGGGAAAGTCCGAGAGGTGGCTGCAATCTTGCCCAGCGCAGGGCTAGGCGGAGCACAGGTCTTCTGGGAGGACAGGTCGCCTAAGAGTCTAGGCCGTGTCGAGGCGGTAAGGGAGGCTATGCTTCGTGAGGGCATTGTGCCTGTGGTGGACCTCACCGTGGAGCCTCCCTGGCTGGGGCTCCCGTGACGTATTCCAGGATGTTCGGGGCGGGGGCTTACGACGGCGACCTCCTCTCGAAGATATACGATAGGGTAGAAGGGGGGCGGGGAGGCGCCGCGGTGCTGACCTTCCACGGTGGGCATATGTACGTCGATGCGTTGAGGTACAAGACGCGGTTCTCCAGGTAGGCGGTTTCGGCTCCTCTCTGCGCGGGGGCTAGTCGCCGGAGGGCGAGTAGGCTGCCAGGATTCGGCCTTTCTCTGTTAGGGTCACGGGCACTCCTTTGTTGTCTTTGGTGCCTGCGTTTATCAGGTTGGCTTCCCTGAGTCCTTTTAGGTTCCAGCGCACCGTGGATTCTGGTATGCCTAGTTCGTCTGAGAGACGCTGTATGAGTGCGGTGTACACGGCTGTCTCGCTGTATTGGTGTGTGAGCCAGTGCAGTATGGTGCGCTGCTTGTCTGTGAGCTTGGTGCTGGCTGCGGTGATGAAGGCTTCTTCGAGGTGGCTGAGCCTTCTGATGTGGCGGCGCACGGAGTCCTCGAGGGCGTCGCAGCGTTTGAGGAGCTTGTTGTGCTGCGTGCCTGGGTTGGTTTGGCCGAATGCGGCTACCTCTGTTTTTAGGGTTTGGATGTTTTCGAGGATTTCTGTGTATTCGGGGGTCGGAAAGGTGTCGGTTCTAGTTTGGGAGGAAGTATTCACCTGTCATGTGTTTCACCCGACGTGGTTCCTACGGGTGGGCGGGTTTAAAAGGTTTTGGGGGTAGGGTCTGTATTTGTTGCAGGTGGTTTATTTGTGGTTTGTTTGTCTGCCGGTGTTTTTTCGCGAGTCTGCGTTTTCCTTATAATTGGTTACTTATTATAAGCGTTTTTTCTGGGGTTGGGTGGTTGTTGTTTTTGTGCTGATTTCATGGGTTTTTGGTTTGTTTGTGGTGTTTTTCTTGGTTTGGTGGCTGGTTTTGGCAAAATTTTTTTT
>CAZBUI010000050.1:0-12320 GCA_964495055.1 uncultured Candidatus Bathyarchaeia archaeon
GTGCCGCCGGCGAGGGCCGACGCCGCGTCCGAGACGATCGCGGCGTCCCCATAGGAGCCCAGCAAGCCGTCCAGCAGCCTCTGCCTCAGCCTAGACCTGTCTGTGCCGGCGACGCCCAGCACGCTGGCCAGGAACTCGTGGACCCCGCACCGGGCGGACGCCTGGTCGACGGCCTCAAGTATGTTGGCGAGGGCCCTCTCGGCGCCCACGGTGATGGGGTTGGAAGGCCCAGCCCTGCCCGTGGCGAGCACCACGCCCCCCGTCGTCATTATCACGCACCTGGTCGCCGAGCCGCCGCCGTCTACCCCTAGAACGTGTCCCCGTGGCACGGTTTTCACTGATCCCTTGGAGCCTCGAAGGCTTAAAACGTCTGTTGTACGCTTCCGCCTCGCCGCACCTCGGCGCCGTCCCCCTGAGCCCACCGGGACACGAGCCCCAGGTTCTCGGCGTACCGCCTGTCCAGCAGCCAGTAGCGGCACCAGTCGTCGCTGCCCCTGATGCCGCGGCCCAGGCTCTGGTTGGCGGCCCTGAACGCGTCCATGGTATACCATCTGTTCCCCAGGCCCCGCCTCAGCCCGTTATAGTACCTTATCTGGGCCTTGACCAAGGGGTCGCCGTAGTTGGCGTAGGGAACCCCCACCAGCACGATGCCCCGGGCCTGGTCCCCCGGGAAGTTGCTTCCCTCGCTGTTCCTGCCCCTGAACACGCAGCAGAGGACGGCGCCGCCGACGCCCACCGCCATCCGCTTGTACCTGGCCACCACATCCCTGTTGCGTCTGGCGTCGGAGCCCTCCCTATAGAGCTGTTTGCCGCCCAGGTAGAGTCTTCCGCCGCGGCTCGTCACGTGGCCCCTGGACGCCCAAACATCCAGGCACCTGTTCATGAAGCCCCTCTGGGTGAAGAACAGGAGGACGCCCTGGTCCACCGAGTCCACGGCCGCGGCGACGGCGCCGCCTATGCGGGCGATCATCTCCTCGGTGCGTTCACGGTACGACGTGGTGACCCCCGTCTCCACCACCATACTGATCTTCTTGCTCTTCTGTATGCTGGGGTACGACCTCTTGGCGGCGCCGCCGAGACCGATTATCTCGCTGAACGTGTCCAGCGGCGTGAGGGTGCCGCTCATGACTATGGCGCCGCTGGCCTCGTCCACCAGGGGCGCCACGGCCAGACTCGGGTCCAGGCACCGGTACTCTATCACCGGGGCCCCGTAGTAGCTCCGCGTGTAGACGCCGATGTACTTCTCCTTGACACTGGTCTGGAGCAGCTCGAAGAACCCGAGGAGCCCGTTGAGGTAGCTGACCGGCGGGTTTCCGCTCTGGGTCTTCTTAGCCCTTATGGCCTCGACGAATGCGGAGTGGCCTTCGATGAACGCGTCTATCTCCACTCCGAGGGCCTGCTCCAGCTCCCTTTGAAGGGTCTCCGCCGAGACCAGGCGGGGCCTGCCCTCGTCACTCTTCAGCAGGTGTTGGCCGAGGCACTCAATGAACCGGGGCGACTCCCCGATGAGCCTCAGCTCCTCGGCGGCGGCACTCAGGCTCCTCTCCGTCAGGGTGTCGCTGAGCACCTCCTGGCCCACCTGGTCCACGTTGTGGCCCTCGTCCAGCACCAGCACCTGGCCCTCAAGGTCGAGGCCGATGGTGCGCCTGATCATGGGGTTGAATATGTACGGGTAGGGCGCCACCACCACCCGGGACTCCCTCATCATGCGGCGGGCGAGGTAGTATGGGCAGACGCCCCGGCGGCGCCCCTCCCTCACAAGCGCCTCCCGTGACAGTATGGGGGGGAGGCCCCTCGGCGGCGCGTCCAGCTCGCTGGCGTAGGGGCACAGGTCGTCCTTCCGCAGCGCGTTGCACTGCTCCTGGGCCTCGTTCCTGGGCAGGTCCCTGCACGCTGGGTTCAGGCAGAGGTGGCCCCTGCTGGCCAAGTTCACCGCCGTCATGCTCTCCCCCGACTTCTCGTTGATCTTCTCGAGCTCTAGGAGCACCTGCCGCACCTGCTCGTGGGTCCGGGTGCCGTAGAGGACCCTCCTGCCCATGGCGAGGAGGCAGCTGAGGACGCTCACCGTCTTCCCGAACCCGTTGCACGCCTCGGCCACGAGGACGCCGCCCCTTCCGGCGGTCTCCTGGATGTCCCTGATGAACTCGATCTGCGGCGGGTAAGGCTCATAGGGAAACAGCCTCCTCCACCCCTCGCCGCCGCGGTCCCCGCCCCCCACCGCCTTCAGGCGGCTGCCGCAGACCCTGCAGAACCTGTCCATCTCGTACTCCTCCACGGTGTGCTCTCTGCCGCAGCGTGGGCACCTGATGAGGGGCATAGCAGTACACATACGCTGGGTCCCGATTTAAACGAAGTGATGAAGGGCGCCGGCCCCTGGGTGACGGCGTCACCCCGTCACCAGGTTGCGGAGGGTCTTCCCGAGTCTCCGCAGCGACGCCTTGACGCCGTGCACGGATGCCTCCCTCCACCTGATGGCCGTGATGCCGTTGGGTTCTATAGCCAGCACAGTAAAAAGGATGACTATGGGTATCATCTCCTCGTACACGCCTACCCATGTGCCGAGGCTCGTCATCAACGTGTACGTGAGAGTCTTCTTCGCCAGAGTCACTATGACGCCGCCTATGATGGCGCCGTTGATGCTGGCGAGCCCGCCCAGGACGCTGCCCGCCATGACGTTCACCAGCAGTGTGTCGCTGTAGTTGATGCTGGTGCCCGTCATGAGGGGGATTATGGTGCCGGCGAGGCCCGCCAGGGCCCCCGAGAGGAACCAGGACGCGATGTGGACGCGCTGGGTGTTCACGCCGAGGCTCGCGGCGAGCTGCTCGTCCTCGGCGGTGGCCCTCATGGCTATGCCGAACTTGGAGACGTAGAGGAAGACGCTCAGCATGGCGACGAGAAGCAGCACTGTGACGGGGGCCACGAAGCCGATGCCCGAGACGCCGCCGACTCTGAAGTCGTAGCGCCGGAGCAGGAACCCGGAGGACTGCACACCCCTGCTCACCAGGAGCCAGTAGCTGAAGACCGCCAGCGACACCGAGATCAGATGCGACACCATGTAGAACGTGAACGTAAGAGTGATCTCCCTCATCCCCTTCGCCTTTATGGGCTGGACGACACCCACGTAGAGCAGCACACCCAGCACGCCGCATACGAGCACCGCGACGGGCCACGTCAGGTAGGGGTTGAGCCCGTGGAACCTGACAAGGTAGAACGCCACCACGGTCCCGATGCTGGCGTAGCTGGTGTGGGCGAAGTTCGGGAACTTCTCCATCATATACGTGAACGTGAAGCCGATGCATAGAATGACGAGTAGGCTAACATTGAGGACAACGTTAGAGTACAGGGCTCCAATCATCAAACCAAACCTCGGGCAGCAGTATAAAATATGAATCAACGGCTCCTTTCTTAAATATCCATGCGGACCCTTCCCGCGTGGGAGCAGGTTTGGCTCAAGCGTTGATCAGGAACACGGAGGGGGTGGGCGGCACAGGCGGTAACCGGTCAGGGGGGACGCAGCCATCAGCTGTGACGGGATCACGCGGGGGGAGACTAAGCCCCGCATAATGATCTGGGAACCACGATAAGAACAGGAACAACGTCACGGGGGAGAGCCCCGGCGGCATAAGCAAGGTCACAGCCAGCGGCGCCCTAGCCGTGGAGGAAAAAGGATACACAGGCGCGCTGAGAGATGGCGCTACGGTCAATATACACCGAGCAACCAAGGAAGGGCGAGACAAGGCCAAACACCCATTGAATATCCTGGCAGAGCCCTCAGAAGCCGCTTTGGAGCCCTGAACCCCATAAAAGTCTGGGGACGGGAAGACCGAAGAGACAGCTGCTGGCCCTAAGCCGCTAAAATAGGCGAAACATAATATGGTGCCTGAGATAAATTGTTAGTAGCCAGACCACCATACAGCACAATTTAAATTGCCATGGAAAGGCAGAGATAGTATCAGGGGCTAGCGCAGTGAAGAGAATCACAGTGTTAATGGTTGCTCTCCTCCTCACCCCAGCCTTCGCTGTGGAGGGAGCCGACGACACCCACTGGATAGAGGAATACCAGA
The DNA here is from genome assembly GCA_964495055.1 of uncultured Candidatus Bathyarchaeia archaeon. GTDB lineage: Archaea > Thermoproteota > Bathyarchaeia > TCS64 > TCS64 > RBG-16-57-9. The sequence goes on from CAZBUI010000050.1 coordinate 4,065, forward strand.
TAAAAGACCTCACGACAGGCAGGCTCGTGCTGAGACACGACGTCGTGGATAACGTCCTCATCCAGAACGCACCGGTGTTCGCGGGGGAGGACTACAACGTCACCTTCAAGCTCAACGTGAGGCAGAACATACCTTTCGCGGTGCTCACGCTGAGCCTGTCCACCAACCTGAACAAGCCCACCGCCGAAGACGTGTTCTGGGACATACACACCACTGAGATGGACCTCACCGAGGACTACAACCCCGCCGGGAGAACCATAAAGTTCAGCCAGAACCAGGGCGTGTACTACGTCTCGGCGTTCTGCCTCATCAAGAGCGACATCACGACGCCGTCGAGCAGCCAGGGTGTCACCATCCACAGGCCCGTGGACTTGAAGATACTGAGGCTCATAGGCCCCGACGAGACCGAGCTGGACAGCATAACCGTGAACGTCATCGACTCCAGGATAGACGACTACAACATTCTGCTCAGCCAGAACCAAGACGAGCTCGCCGGCTACAGGACCAGCAACGTTGACCCGGCCTACGTGGAGCTCTACGAGAACCTCGTGGAGCTGGCGAAGGACGAGGCGCAGCTGGGCCTCGTGGACTCGGCCATAGGGCTGCTGAACACCCTTGAGGTGGAGGCGCCGCCGGTGAGCACGGGGCCGAGCTGGATGGAGCGGTACTTCCTGCCTGCGGTGGGGGGACTCGCCGTCCTGTTCATACTGAGCGCTGTGCTGTTCCTCAGAACCAAGAGCAGGCTGGGCTTCGTCACCATGATAGTCGAGGACCAGATAAGGGAGATGGAGGCCCTGGGGATGCGGGCCAGCAGGATAGACAGGAACCTAGCCCAGAGGCTGAACGATATAAATGAGAGACTTAAGGAGGCGGAGAGAAGCTAGATGTCAGAACTAGGATACTCGAGCATAATACACTTGGTGGGGCTGGGAGGCGCAGGCACAAACGTCGTCGAGGAGTTCCTGAAGACGGACAAGACCATGGAGTTGCTGAACAGCGGAGCCACGAGGCTCAGCCTCCTCGCCATGGACATAGCGGACCCGGACATAAAGAGCCTTGACGACACCTACAACAGGATACTGGAGCAGATGAGGAGGAAGGGCATACCCCAGGAGCGGCTCAACCTCATCGCCAAGAGCGTCAAGTTCCCGTCCGCGGAGGCCATGTTCGACTTCGTCCAGAACAAGTTCAAGGAGCACCTCGTAAACGACGGCATAAAGCTCAAGGAGTACAACCCGTGGCTGCCGAGCACGGTGGCCATACCGCCGCTGGCAGGCGGCGCCGGCAGGCGCAGGAGCCTCGCCAAGGCCATCTACAACCTGAACTACTACCAGCTGGGCATAATCAAGAGCTTCACCAACATGTTCAAGGACAGCGCCCTCAGCAGCATCAGCAGCCCCATCGTACTCATAGTGTTCGGGCTGGGGGGAGGCACCGGCAGCGGCATGGTCATGGACTTCGCCCGCCACCTCCGCCAGGCGGTGGGCAGCGGCGTCCCCATCATGGGCCTATGCATACTGCCGTGCCCCGGCGACGACCCCCCAGCCAAGGGCTACTCGGCGTTCAACGCCATAAACGAGCTCAGCCTCCTCATCAACCGCGAGAAGAACGAGGTCCTCACGGAGGGACTCGGCGAGGTCTACAGGAACCCGTTCAACACCGTCATGTTCCTGCCGCTGATGCCCGCGTACAGCAAGACGGGCAACATCATCAGCGCCCGCGACGAGATCGACAAGATGATCGTCGAGATGATCTACGTCCTCATGGACTTCGACATGGCGGACCTCATGAGCGGCATAGGCACCGAGGTGGGCCTCACAGACGACACCATCCACACCCTCAGCATGGTCAAGGTCAACTACCCGGTGGACGCCTACGTCGAGGCTTTCAAATCTAACCTCGAGAAGATGCAGCAGCTGGCCGAGATACGTAAGGAGAAGCTGCAGGTGCTGGACAAGCTGCAGAACGTCCTCGAGCTCAAACGGGGTGAGGTGACCGAGATCTACAAGGACTACCTCATCAAGACCAACGCGTACAGCGCCGAGGAGTTCGAGGAGAAGGTCGAGCAGATAATCCACAGCAGCCCACGGTTCGAGGAGGACTACAGCCTCTACGTCCGCGGCATCGAGGACCAGATAAACAAGTGGATCGACGAAGCCATCCAGTTCATGAACACCATCAAACTCGTTGCCTCGGAGGGCACCATAGAGGACAGCGTCAACAAGCTCATCCTCGACAGGGAGGACGCGACACCCCTCGACAGCCTGGAGGGTATGATGCGGAACATCAGCCGCACCCACCCCGAGTTCTCGGAGAGGAAGACAGCCATGTTCGAGAGGCTCCAGCAACTCGTCCCCAGCAGCCAGAACCTCACCCTACGCCAGAAGAAGCTCGTGGATGACTTCATGAACCTCGCGGAGATCACGGAGCGGGCTCTGCGGATACTGAGGCTCTATAACGAGAACAGGCACCTCACCGACGCCATCATGCGCCGCTACGAGATACTACCCGAGGAGGACAAGCTCAACATAAGCTTCAAGGACATGAAGGCAGAGCTCACCACCATATATCACCTGCTCCAGCTCATGATCAAGCAGAGCAGCGACGAGGTGAAGATGGTAGACGAGCACCTCACATACCTGCAGGCCCTCATAGTCAAGTTCCGGACCAAGCGGGAGGGCCTGGAGAACGAGCTCATCCGCCTCGAGGAACGCAAGAAACGGATGGAGTATGACCGCGACAAGTATGCCAAGGAGAGCAAGGGGTTCAGCCTCTTCGGGAAGAAGAAGTACGCCAGGGACAAGGTCAAGGAGCTGGAGAGGGAGCTCAGAGCCATAAACGAGGAGATGATACACTTTAACTCCAACATAGGCAATAACGACACCCTCATAGAGTTCTACCAGGACCTAAGCAAGAAACTGGAGGTCACCAGCGAGTACAGGAAGAAGCTCAACACGGTGCTTGACCTCACCGAGGACTACCAAGAGAAGCTGCAGGGCATCATCAAATCCAACAGGTTCTACGAGCGCACCACCGAGCTCACCGGCGACGAGCAGGGCAAGATCATCTACAAGATACTGGCCGAGCAGGAGGACCAGCTCAACCGCGAAGGCATCCTAGAGGAGATCCTCGACGTCGACCACTTCAAGGACTACATGAGGAGCATCATCAGGATATACAGGACCCCCAACATCATGGGGATGAAATCCACGTACCGCAGCGACTACCTCTGGGTCACCGTGCAGACGCCGCAGGGCCTCTGGGACGAGGACCTGACCCAGGAGCTGTACACGGCGCTGGCCGCCTACGTCACAGGCGACGTAAGCAAGACCATCACGGTCCGCATCGTCGAGTGCAGGGACCCGTGGGTCATCAGGGTGGTGGTCATCGCGGGCCGGGGAAACATCGAGGACCTGGCGCCCTACGACGAGATGGAGCGCCTCAACAGGAAGGCCAGCGAGTTCGAGAGCGGCCTCAGCCGAAGCTTCCTCGTCGAACACAAGGGAACCATCAAGGAGATACTCAGCGAGCTGGAGGCCAAGCAGGTAAGCCTAGCTCCTTAAGAGCTTCCCCTTTATGTTTTCCCAGAGTTCCCTGTCGTAGAGGCCCTGCTCCAAGTTCATGTTGCTGAACCGCTCGATGCGCCTGTAGATGTCCCCGAACATCTTGGTGGTGTCGAAGCCGCCCACAAGGATCACCACGTCCACCCTGTCCCCGAACTCGTCCACGAAAATCGGCTCACATATCTGGGGCAGGTCTACGCCCAGGGACTCCGTGAGCCACTGGCTGACCTCGTACTCTATCTGGCCCTTGGTGAACTCGTCCCTGTAGTAGAGGGGCGCCCGCATTAGCACGTAGATCATGGCGGCCGTCGAGATGTCGAAGTCCATGAGCGGCTGCTCCAGGGTGACATCCAGTATGTTCCTGAAGCTCTCGTATATGCCCAGGCTGCACCCCGTGGCCATCAACGCCGAGAACATGCCTATGTCGAAGTTGCGGGAGAGCTTGTAGAGGTCCCTGACGAAGCCCCGCTTGTCTAGCAGCAGCTCTACCAGGTAGTCCACGACGTCGATGCCCTTCAGCAACTCGCCCATGCGGTGGACCCCGGAATAGTCCTCGAGCCTGCCCTGGTCTATGAGCAGCAGCGGGGCGGAGCCGTCGATGGCGACCATGCCCGTGGACGCGAAGGAGTTGAAGAGGGCGTCCGAGCTGTGGCTCATGGAGGGCACTATGGAGACACCGAGGACGTTTTTGTCGCGTTTGGCGAGGAACCTGTGGAGCAGCGGGTAGAGGCCAGACGAGCTGCCCTCGGAGAGGTTGACCAGCGTGAGCACCTCGTCGTGGTAGTCGTAGACGCGTCTACCGAGCTGGTCGTAGAAGTCGTCGGCGTCCACGTGCTCAAGCAGGTCGAACCAGTAGTGGGGCTCGTACAGAGTGTCGATCTCTACCTCGTACTCGGGATCAATGTATACTGTTTTATGCTCCAAATCCTTCTTATGATGCACCCGGATAATGTCTGTCAGACCCTCCTCGTCGAAGCCCGGGGACTCGAGGGCGTCCAAAGTGTACTGTCCCACCGTGATCACGGCTCTGTCGGGAAGCAGCGACTCCAAGGAGTCTAGGTTCTCCCTGATACTCGCAAGCAGTTTTAAGTCGGCGTCGTTTAGGGTCAACGAGGTTCACGGTTCCATATATTATATTAATACTTGATGGAGGATCAGGAATATGAGTTTCGCGCTCTTCATGGACGGCGACTTCAGCGAGCGGACGGGCAAGCTCGTCACGTTCGCTGTCACCATGGTGAGCATGGCGCTGGGGTTCACGTTGATACCTCTGCTGCCGCCCCCACTGCCCATAATAATCGCGTTCCTCGTAGCGTACGCCGTGTTCAAGGACAAGATGTACGGCGCCATGGCGGGGAGCCTCATCATCAGCTTGGGCCTCTTCTACCACCTCAGCAGGATAGGGTTCTTCCAGCTGATAGACGACCCGGTGAGGAACACCATACTCATGGCGATCCTCATAGCGCCCTTCGTGATATGCCCGGCGACGTTCAACAACAACCTCCAGATCATCGCCATGGACATGGGGATCATAGCCGTGTCGCTGCTGTTCTTCAGGTCCACGTTCTACCTCGCCATACCGCTCATACTGGTGTTCGCGACCATCTACAAGGGCCGGGGGATCATATTCACGTTCGTCTACTACGCCGTGGTGTCCCTGCCCCTCCAGGTGATGCAGTACCTGAAGACCTACCAGGAGGGCGCGGTGCCGCCGCTGTACACGCCCCTGGACCTCATCTACCATGACATCCAGAGCCAGCTGAACACCATCAGCCTGGACACCCTGAAGCGGGTGTTCAACACCATCACGGGCATAATGGAGCCGGACGTGGTGCTGAACGGGGAGACCAGGGCGCTGGCGAGCTTCATCAACTCGATACCCGGGATGATGCTCTTCTTCGTGATCATGAGCGGCCTCATCTCGGTGATAGCCATCATGAACATGAGGATGCCCGACCCCGTCAGCAAGGCGGCCATCCCCGGCAAGTACGTGGACATCCTCGTCTACGTGCTGCCCATAGCCGCGGCGGCCATCACCAACCTCGCGTTCTTCCTGGCCATCGACAGTCTCCAGGCGCCGCTGGCGTTCCAGGCGACGGTGGACCAGTCCATCCTCGTGGGCTCCACCACGTTCACCATACTCTTCTCGGCGCCCGTCGCGTTCAGCAAGTACATTCTCGACCTCAAGGAGGTGCGGGCCACCAGGTCCCGGGCATTGGTGGAGATGACGAGCGAGATGCTGGAGAAGATGGAGGAATACAACGCCATAATCGGCGGGCTGGGCACCCCGGCACCGGAGAGCCTCATGGACCTCAAGACCAAGATGCTCATAGTCGAGGACGAGGTCAAGGAGATCGGCTTGAACGCGGCGGAGTCCATACAGGACCTCTCGGAGCTGGACGTGGACCTGAGGCGGATCTACAACGAGCTCAGGGTGGACGTGGACTCGTTCGAGACCCAGCTGGACATAGCGCTCCGGGATTTCTACATCAAGATCAAGTTCGAGTACCTAGAGTCGGTGGGCGAGATAAGGGAGCTGGGGCTGGACGTGGACGCCCCCGAGCTGCCCGACCTGGACATGGACGCGCCGCTGACGGAGAAGGTGCAGCACATCAACCACATAATAGAGTCCGGCAGGGTCCTCGTAATGAAGCTCATCGACACCAGCGACAAGATATACGAGATCATAAGCAGCCTCTTCGAGCCCAACCTGCCCCGGGACAGCGCCACCCTCCAGATATCCAGGCAGAAGATCGAGGAGGACGAGCCCTGGGTCATAATCAAAGCCATACTGGTCTCGCTGCGGAACTGGGAGCGCCAGTACTCCGCCGACATACTCAACGCGACGCGCCCCATCAACGACAGCATAGAGACCATCATCCAGCTCAGCAAGCGCAAGAGCAGCCTCATGCCGCTGCTGGGCGACAAGTACGAGCTCATACAGAGCCTCTCGGAGCAGATGACCAAGCGCAGCTTCGCCGAGGAGGACGAGAACCTCAAGGTGCTGAAGGTAATACTCATCAGGGACACCATACTCAGCACCGTCAACGTGGTGGGCCGCATCATAGGGCTCCTCTACTACCACCTGCAGGACCTGGAGTTCAACATCAACCTGCTGCTGCCCCGGGAGGACTACGAGTGGAACCGGAACATGACGCTGACGGAGCGCATGAACCAGAGCCTCGAGGTCATCAACAACTACGAGAAGTACAGGATCGACGAGATAATCACCCACCTGTACAGGGTGCTCAGCTACATCGACGAGGCCGTGGACACCATAGAGTACTACAACGAGCGCAAGGAGATGCTGCTCAACTACCCCGTCTTCAGGAAGAAGATCACCCGCATCCTCGACGAGCGCGGCGAGGTCAAGCTGGGGGACCTGGGCGTGGCCGAGAAGTACGGCATAGAGTACCTGAAGATGTACCACAGGACCACGTACTCGCCCCTGACCCTGGAGGAGACCACGGACAGCCTCAGGAGGAACCCCGATGCCTGAGGCCCGGGGCAGGCTCCCGAAGGGCGGCACAGCCAGGCTCGAGCTCAGCGAAGGCAGGATCACCGTCTCCGTCCAGAAGGGGTTCATAGGCAAGAAGATGGTCCCGTTCAAGGAGATCCGGCTGGAAAACGTCAGCGGCGTCGAGCTCCTCGAGGGGGAGAAGCCTTTCAAGGGCTCAAAGAGGTTGGGCTTGAAGCACGAAGACATGGAAGGCGGCGGGGAGCTCGTCTTCTACTCCGCCGAGACGGACCAGATAGAGGAGATTCACAGGCTCATCGTCGAAGAGTTGGCCAGGCGGGAGGAGGAGCTGCGGAGGCAGATGACGGAGTACACGGAGACCCGGGAGAGGCAGCTCAACATGCTCTACCAGGACCTGGAGATGATCGATCACATATTCGACTTCGTACTCGGCCTCGGCGGCGAGGTGGACTGGCGGCGCCTCCACGACGTCCTCGAGGGTATGAGGCAGGTTCACCGAGAGATGGAGGCCCTGGGCTCAAGCCACTGCGGTTTCAGCCTCGACGGCCTCGAGTCCGAGCTTCGGAGCAGACACGTCAAGGAGATGAAGGGGGAGGCGGCGGCGCTGCTGGAGGTGGTGCTGCAGGGCGTCACGGAGGCGTCCACCCACAGACAGGAGTGGTTCAACTCCAGGTACCACCACCTCTTCGCGTCGACGCTGTTCCTGCTGCGCAGCAGGGAGCTAGCCAGGCTCACCGGGGCCGCCGACGAGGGCGGGGAGAGGCGGCTGAGCCAGCAGGCGGAGGCTTTGATGGCCCTCGTCGGGTCCGAGTGCCCCGAGCTGGAGGACTATAACGTCGAGGACTTTGACAGGGCCAGGCTCTACTCGCTCGTGGATCTGTTGCTGGATGTCCCCTTCGCATCGCCAGAAGCTCAAGCAGAGTAGCTTCTGTTTTAGGTTTGTACAGGTGACGACACAATAATCCATTAGGGCTTTCTAGGCTACCCCTTATTCTCACCCCCTCTTGTGAAGTGTTTTCTAGTTCAAGGTTGTGCTAAAATATGTAGCCTTCCTTGTAGGATTGGTATAGATATGGCTGAGGGTGGACTCTTCACAAACGAAGGCAGAGCGCTTCCAGTGCGGGTCGAGGTACTGCTTGAAGGCATAATGGAGACTCTGGAGATCCTCGATGATGAGGGGGCCGTGGCGTCTCTCCGGGAGGCCGAGGAGGACAG
>CAZBUI010000051.1:0-12297 GCA_964495055.1 uncultured Candidatus Bathyarchaeia archaeon
ACGCCGCGATAACCGGCGCCACCACAGAGATGATGGAGGACGCCGCCGGGGTCGCGGTGAACATCGATGCGCGGCTGATTCTAGTCGCCGCCGACACGCCGGGCGGCGAGATAAACGCCGTCAAGGACGTCATGAACCTATTCGAGGCGTCGCCCATCCCCGTCTGCTTCTACGTGTACCCGCCGGGCTCCTCGGCTTGGAGCGGAGGCACGTACCTTTTAGTCTCCAGCCACGTCGCCGCGATGTCCTCGGGCACCAGCATCGGGAGCGCCCAACCAGTACAGTTGACCGGTGAGCCCATCAACGACACCAAGCACATAAATGCCCTCTCCGCGCTCATGGTCAACCACGCTGCACTCCACGACCGCAACAAGACCGCTGCACGACGTTTCATCACGGAGAACCTCAACCTCGGCCCTGAGGACGCCCTCAGGTACGGCGTAGTCGAGGTAGCGGCGGATGACGTCCAGACCCTCCTCGACAAGCTCTCGGGGAAGGCCTTGGTTAGGATAGAGACCGAGGCGGGGACCAGCGTGTGGAGGCTGGTGGACGCAGACACGTCGATGAACGAGAAGACGATAACTAGGATAAATTTCACAGGCTTGGGCGACGCCGAGGTAGTCGAGTACGCCCCCAGCGTCTAGTCTTGGCTGCTCCAGCTCATATACGACCCGGGCGTCGCGTCCATCTTGTTCACCCTCGGCTTCTACCTATTCATCATCGGACTCCAGACCCCGGGCCTCGGCGCCGAGTTCGTCGGCGCCCTCTTCCTACTGCTTTCGCTTATGGCGTTCCAGGTCATAGGCGTCGAGCCCCTTTCCATGATGCTGTTCACGGTGGGCTTCGTGATGGTCCTCGCCGAGTTGAAGATGCACACAGGGTTCCTGGGATTCGCCGGGGGGCTGTGCATCCTCCTAGGCACCTTTTTACTGGTTCCTTCGCCCCATTGGCTTCTCGCCCCCGAGGCCGCTAGGAGGATAAGGAACACCCTCCTCGGCGTCTCCATGGTCTTCCTCGTCGTCTTCGGGGCGCTCCTCTACAAGGTCTCGAAGGCGAGGGGGCTTAAGGCGGCGACGGGCGAGGAGACGCTCATCGGCTCCAGGGGCCTCGCGTCCATGAGGCTGGACCCACGCGGAGAAGTCAGGGTGATGGGAGAGCACTGGAGGGCCAGAGCCGAGGAAGAGTCGATCGAGGCCGGCGCCGAGGTGGAGGTTACCGGGAGGGAGGGGCTGGTCTTAGTCGTCAGGGCCGTGGGGCCCTCGGTGCAGCCCGAAAAAGGAAGGGAGGTGAAAGAAAGTGTTTGATATTTCTGTAGCTACCTGGTTCGAGACTCTGCTGGCGGTGCTGGCGGTGGGTTTCCTGCTCAGCGGCATCAAGGTCATGAAGGAGTGGGAGCGCATCCCGGTCCTCAGGCTGGGCAGGTACGTGGGGTTGAGGGGCCCCGGGATCACGTACCTCATACCCCTGGTCGACCAAGCCCCGATACGTGTGTCCACCCGCATACAGACCGTGAGCTTCAGGACGGAGCAGACCCTTACATCCGACAACGTCCCCGTCAACGTGGACGCCGTCATGTACGCCAAGCCCGTCGACGTAGAGATGGCGACCCTCAACGTGGAGGACTACCGGCAGGCCACCGAGTGGGCCGCCCAGACCACGCTGAGGGAGGTCATCGGCAAGATAGAGCTCAACGAGCTGCTGGCCGAGAGGGAGAAGGTGGGGGTCCACCTGCGTGAGATCATCGACGAGAAGACCGAGGCGTGGGGGATCAAGGTCACCGCCGTGGAGGTAAAGGACGTCATAATCCCCAACGCCCTGCAGGACGCCATGAGCAGGCAGGCCCAGGCCGAGCGGGAGCGGATGGCCAGGATCACCCTCGCCACCGCCGAACTTCAGGCCGCCGAGAAGATGATCTCTGCAGCGAAGATGTACGAGTCCAGCGTCGAGGGCCTCGCCCTCCGGTGGATGAACATCCTCTACGAGATAGGGCAGCAACCGGGCACCAACACCCTCATACTGGTGCCAGCTAACATGCCCCAAGCAGGCGTCGCGCCGGTCGGGTTATACGGCGTCCAGGAGCTATCCAAGCAGGTGAAGAAGAACTTGGGGAAGGCCGAGTAGATGAAACCTTTTTGACGACTCCACCCCTTCTATGTTTGATGGGTTTTGGGTAAGAACAAGAAGTGGGGCGGATACACGAGCTGGGGCTACCTCGAGCCTGGGGTGGACTACTACTCCTTCAAGCTGGAGCCGCAGGTGGACAGGGTCCCCCCATACGATTTCGGGCTCACAGCGGACCAGGTGGACAGGGTCTAGGGCATCGTGGAGAAGAACATCGTCATAAGCCTCCACGAGCACCTAGACGTCTTCCCCGCCGAGCCCCTGCCCCGGGGGGCCAAGGCCAGGGTCTTCACGGGCTACGAGGGTCTGGCGGCGTCGGGCTGCGACGCCGTGTTCGACAACTGCGTGTGCCCGACCTTCGACAGGGTCGTTGAGTTCCTGGGGATGAGGCAGTGCGACTACGACCACCAGGGCTTCGTCGTCGTCGCCCGGACGGTGGACGACATCAAGAATGCTCACAGCGACGGCAAGGTAGCCATCGTTAACACCATCGAGCAGGCAAGCGCCATCGACCGCGACGTCGACATGGTGGACCTCCTCTATGGGCTCGGTGTCCGAAGCATGGGCGTCGTCTACAGCGAGAGCAACACGTTGGGGAGCGGCCTCAGCGAGCTAGGGGACGGCGGCCTCACAGACCTCGGCTACGACGCCGTAAAACGGATGAACAAGACAGGCGTCATCATCGACGTAAGCCACGCAGGCGACAGGACCGCCATGGACACCGTGGAGGCCAGCGACAAGCCTCTCCTCATAAGCCACGTCGGCAGCAGGAACCTCACCGACAGCGCTAGGATGCTCCCCGACGACGTCCTCCAGGCATGCGCCGAGAAGGGCGGCGTCGTCGGCGTGGAGGTGGCTGGATTCGCACCCCGAACCAAGAAACACTTGGAGGTGTCCATCGAGTGCCTACTGGAGCACATGGAGTACCTCATCGACCTCCTAGGCGTCGATCACGTCGGCGCCGGCCCTGACACCCTCTGGGGAGACCACGCAGTCCTCTACAGGCAGGGCCCCATGGGAACCGTTAACAGGCGTCAGGTAACCGGCCACTACCCCCGTAGACGACCCAAGGAAATGCCTGAGGTCTTCGACAGCGGCGAGATGGTGCGCGACCTGGACCACGTGAAAGGGTTGGAGAGCCCAACAGACTTCCCCAACATAGCCCGCGGCCTAGTAAGGGACGGCTACAGCGACGCAGAGATCGCCAAGGTTATGGGCTTAAACGGGCTTCGGGTCATCGAGGCGTGCTGGCCTAGGTAACCCTCCTTCCATCCACTTTTTTCTTGACACGGAGACGGGTTCACGTGGCTATGCGTATGTGCCAAGTGTTATACCTTCGACAGCCGATATTGGAAACATTCTACGGTGTTCAACGATGCCTGTGCCTGAGAGGTACCTGAAGACGTTCAAAAAGGAGGCTGTGGGCGGCAAGGGCATGGTGGTGGCGAACCACCCCCTGGCAAGCATGGCCGGGTTAGAGATGCTGGCTAGGGGCGGAAACGCCTTCGACGCCGCCGTGGCGAGCCTCTTCGCGTTGACCGTGGCGGAGCCCATGATGGTGAGCGTGTTCGGGGCGGGGTTCTTCGTCTACCGTGACGGGGCCACCGGGAAGATATCGACCCTAGACAACTACGCCGTCGCACCAGCAGCCGCCAGAGACGACATGTACACGCCCGTCAAGGAGCGCCGCCCCGACCAGTACATCTTCGAGACGGAGGGGAGGAAGAACATGGTGGGGCATCTGAGCGTGGCGGCGCCAGGCACACTGAAGGCATGGGAACACGTACAGAGCCGCCACGGCGCACTCAGCCTAGAGGAAGTCACGGCACCGGCCCGACGGCTCGCGAGAGACGGCTACAGGGCCACGCCATACCTCACCTTCTGCGTCGAGACTGCTCAGAGCGACCTAGCTCTGTACGATGACACGGCGAAGACCCTCCTACCCGCAGGAAGGCCCCTCAAGCCGGGTGACACCGTAAAGATGCCGGACTACGCCGAGACCCTGGAGAAGATAGCTAGGAAAGGCTCCGGGGTTCTCTACGGCGGGGAGTTGGGTAAAGCCATAGTGGACGACGTGGAGGAAAACGGCGGCATCCTAGCCATGGAGGACCTCCGAGTCTACCGGCTGGTGGAGCGGGAGCCGGTCACCGGCACCTACAGGGACAGGTACACCGTTTACAGCATGGCGCCGGGGAGTAGCGGCGGCACCCACATAGTCCAGATGCTCAACATGCTCGAGCACAGCGACCTCGGCGGCATGGTCTGGGGCTCCGCTGAGCACGTACACATCTTCGCGGAAGTCCTGAAGATCGCCTTCGCGGACAGGCAGCGCTACATGGGGGACCCGTGGAGGGTGCCCGTGCCGGTGGAGGGACTCACCTCCAAGGAGTACGCCGCGGCGAGGGTTGAGGAGATAGACGGCACCGCCAAGACTTACGTCTACGGCGACCCGGGTGCCTACGAGAGCCAGAACACGACCCACGTCTCTGTGATGGACGGCGAAGGCAACATCGTGGCGGCCACCCAGACCCTTTTCTCGCTGTTCGGGTCCATGGTCACGGTGCCGGGCACAGGCGTCCTGCTGAACAACTGCATGGGGCTCTTCGACCCCCGGCCGGGCAGGGCCAACTCGGTGGCAGGCGGCAAACGGATGCTCAGCAGCATGGCGCCCACCATCGTGCTCCGCGACGGTGCACCGTATCTCTGCATAGGCACCCCCGGCGGCACGAGGATATTTCCGGCGATCTGCCAGGCCCTCATAAACGTCATGGATTTTGGTATGAGCATACAGCAGGCCGTCGAGGTGCCTCGGGTCTGGACCATGGGGATACCCGATACTCCGGAGGGTAAGCTACAAGTGGAGCCCGGCTTCAGCCAGGAGACTCTGGACAGGCTCAGGGCTAGGGGCCACGACGTGATGGAGGTGCCCAAAGTTGCTGGAGGCATGAACGGCGTCATGGTTGACGATGAGGGGCGGATGCACGGCGGCGCCTGCTGGCGAGCCGACGGCGCACCCATGGCGTACTCCGGAGGACGCGCATCAGAGAAAGCCCTCGTCTCTACCTTCAGCGTCTAGGATGCTGTTATAAGAACCCGGAAGCCACCTATTCCCTGGTGGCGTTTTGCCTAAAAAATTGAAGCATCATTATCCCCCCACCCGGCGGACGAGCCACGTGGACCTGATCCACGGCATAGAGGTGCCCGACCCCTACAGGTGGCTGGAGGACATAGACAGCGACGAAACCAGGGCTTGGATAGAGGCCCAGAACAAAGTCACATTCGGCTTCCTGGAGAGTATTCCCGCCCGACAGGGGATAAGGAAGAGAATGACCGAGCTATGGGACTATGAGAAGTATGGCACCCCCTTCAAGCGGGGAGGCAGGTGCTTCTACACCTACAACGACGGCCTCAGGAACCAGCCCGTGCTCCTGTGGATGGAAGGCGCCGACGGCGAGCCCCGAACGCTCCTAGACCCCAACGCCCTCAGCGAGGACGGGACGGTCGCCCTCACCGGCTACGACGTGAGCGAGGACGGACGGCTGCTGGCCTACGGCGTCAGCAGCGCGGGCTCGGATTGGCAGGAGTGGAGGATCAGGCTGGTCGAGACCGGCGAGGACCTCGACGACCATCTAAAGTGGACCAAGTTCACGGATGCGGCGTGGACCCACGATAACCAGGGCTTCTACTACAGCAGGTTCGACGAGCCCCGGGGCGAGGCCCTCAAGGAGGCCAACTACTACCAGAAGCTATACTACCACAGGGTCGGCGACCCCCAGGACGTGGACACGCTGGTCTACAAGCGGGACGACGAGAAGGAGTGGAGGTTCCACGGACAGGTATCGGAGGACGGCCGCTACCTGGTCATAACCGTGACACGGGGCACCTACCCGGAGAACCAAGTCTTCTACAAGGACCTGACGGGGGAAGGCGGCGTCGTGGAGCTGGTGACTGGGTTCCAGTACAAGTGCAGGTTCATAGCCAACGATGGCGGCGTCTTCTACTTCCTCACGGACCTGGACGCCCCTATGGGTAGGGTCGTGGCCATAGACATTCAAAACCCCGGTGAGGTGAAGGAGGTGATACCCGAGACGGGGGACGCCCTTGAGTCCGTGAGCATGGTATACGATCAGTTCCTCGCCGTCCACCTCCACGACGCCCACAGCGTGGTCACGGTCTACTCCAAGACGGGGAAGCCCCTCTGGGAGGTGGAGCAGCCTGGGATGGGCACCGTCACAGGCTTCACCGGCAGGAAGACCGACACCACGTCGTATTACCACTACACTGGCTTCACCCACCCCGGCTCCATATACCGCGTCAACCTCGAGGAGATGACCAACACCGTCTACAGGGAGCCAGAGCTGGGCTTCGAGCCGGGCGCCTACGTTACGGAGCAGGTCTTCTACGCGAGCAGGGACGGCACCATGGTGCCCATGTACATAACCCACAGGAGGGGGCTGGAGCCCAAGGCAGACAACCCGTGCTACCTTTACGGCTACGGGGGCTTCAACATAAGCATCACGCCGTTCTTCAACGTCCGCAACCTCGTCTGGATGGAGATGGGCGGCCTACTATGTGTCGCCAACCTCCGGGGCGGAGCCGAGTACGGGAAGGCGTGGCACGACCAGGGCATCAAGCTGGCCAAGCAAAACGTCTTCGACGACTTCATCGCCGCCGCCGAGCACCTGATAGCCGAAGGCTACACGAGCACGCCCCGGCTCGCCATAGGCGGCAGGAGCAACGGCGGCCTCCTCGTGGGAGCCTGCCTCACCCAGCGCCCCGAACTTTACGGCGCCACGGTGCCCGCCGTCGGCGTAATGGACATGCTCAGGTTCGAGAAGTTCACGGTGGGCTGGGGCTGGACAAGCGACTACGGCACCGTAGAGAACACCGACGAGTTCAAGGCGTTGTTAGCGTACAGCCCGTACCACAACCTCAAGCCAGACAGGTACCCGCCCACCATGGTCACCACCGCAGATCACGACGACAGGGTCTACCCGGCGCACAGCTTCAAGTTCGCCGCCGCCCTCCAGCACGCCCAGAGGGGCGGCGCCTCGACACTCATAAGGGTCGACACCAAGGCGGGGCACGGGCTGGGGAAGCCCACCGCGAAGGTGATAGACGAGTACACCGACGAGCTGGCGTTCATCGTCGCTGCCCTCGGGTTGGAGGCCGAGCCGTGAGCGTCGAGAGACGCCTCATGGACGAGGTCGACAGGCTCCGCGGCGACGTGGTCGAGTACACGCGGGGCATGGTCCGCATACGTAGCGAGAACCCGCCGGGGGACGAGACGGAGATCAGCGAACACGTCTCGGAGCTACTGGCGTCCATCGGGTTCAACGTGGAGCAGGTCGAGTCCAGGCCCAAAAGGGTGAACACCCTCGGCCTGCTGGAGGGTGCGGGAGGAGGCGAGACCCTGCTCTGGAACGGCCACTACGACACTGTCCCGGTGGGTAACCTTGACTACTGGACCGTGGACCCCTTCGGCGGCGAGGTCAGGGACGGCAGGATATACGGCAGGGGCACCGGCGACATGAAGGGCGCAATAGCGTCAGCCATGGTAGCCGCCAAGGCCTTGGGCAGCCTGAGGCTACGGCTCAGGGGAGACCTCCGCCTCCACGTCGTGGCTGACGAGGAGTTCTTCGGCCGCTACGGCACCAAGTACCTCTGCGAGAACGGGTACGTCGACGGCGTGGACGCGGCCATCGTCGGCGAGGGCTCGACCAGAGGCGGCGTTGTCATGGCCCGACCGGCCGTCAGGGGCAGGACACTGGTGAAAATCCGCGTCAAGGGGAGGTCGGCCCACAGCAGCAGGCCTGAGACGGGCGTCAACGCCGTGCTCAAGATGGGTAAGGTGCTTCTCGCCATCGACGAGACCGAGTTCAGCTACCCCAAGCACGCCATCCTCCCAGACCCCACAATAGCGCCTGGGACAACCATCCGAGGCGGCACCAAGGACAACGTCATACCGGAGGACTGTGAGGCCGTGTGCGACGTACGAACAGTCCCCGGCATGGACCCCGAGCAGGTATTACGGGATATTAAGGCGGTAGTTGAGCGGCTCAAGGCGGACGACCCGGAGCTGGATGTATCCGTCGAGTCGCCGCTGAGCAAGCCGCCTAGCGAGATACCCGTCGAACACCCGCTGTACAGGTCGGCGGACAGGGCCACACGGCGTGTCATGGGCTACGGGCTGGAGCCCCTGGGGGCCAGCGGGAGCAACGACACCAGCTACCTCACCAACCTGGTGGGGGTCCCCGCGATGGCCTTCGGCCCCGGCGGCGGCAACGCCCACGCCCCGGACGAGTGGGCCGACGTGGAGACCCTCGTCAGCTTCGCCAAGATATACGGGCTCATGATGCTGGACATCTGCGGCTACGAAGCCTAGCCGCAGCCCCTATAAACGCGCCTCTGTCCATTTGATCCATGGTTGACGAGATCGATGAACGCGTACTGAGGCTCCTCGAGGAGAACAGCCGCATGAGCTATGTCGAGATCGGGAGAACGGTGGGCCTCAGCGAGGGAGCCGTCAGGAACCGCGTTCAGGCGCTGGTGTCCGACGGCGTCATCAAACGGTTCACCATCGAGAAGTCGTCTACTCACGGCGTGCGGGCCCTCACCATGATAGCCGTCGACCCGGGGACCCCCACCTACGAGGTCTCCAAGATGGTGAACCGGCTCGCCGGCGTCGAGAGAATATACGAGGTCACCGGCGAATACGATATCGTCATGGTGAGCAGCGGGAGTAGCATCGAAGGCATCAACAAGGTCATAGAGGACGTGCGAAAGATCGAGGGCGTGGAGAAGACCAATACGATAATCGTCCTGCGGACGCTGTAAACCAGATAGTTACCAGCTAGTCTAGGGCCCCGGCTTTCTCTGCATCGGGTAAAGCGTAAAATTTAGGTTACATGGGCGACATCTCTACAAATATGAACACATTGGAAGCCATAATGACCCGGAGAAGCATAAGGCGGTACACAGGCGAGCAGGTGAGCCCCAAGCATGAGAGGAAGCTGCTGGAGGCAGCCATGGCCGCCCCAAGCGCCCACAACCGCCAGCCCTGGCACTTCATAGTAGTAAGGAGCCGCGAGACCCTAAACAAGATACCCGAGTACCACCCCTACAGCAGGATGCTCAAGGAGGCCGACTTGGCTGTGGTGGTCTGCGGTGACAACAGGGTCCAGAACACAGACTTCTGGGCTCAGGACTGCAGTGCAGCCACAGAGAACATGCTCATAGCCGCAAACGCTCTCGGCCTCGGCGCCGTCTGGCTGGGCGTTCACCCCAGTGAAGAGCTAGTAGAGAAAACCAGGGCGCTCCTCGGGATACCGGGGCATGTCACGCCCTTGTGTATCGTCTCCGTCGGCCACCCAGCCGAGGAGAAGCCTCCCGCCGACAGGTACGACGAGTCCAAGGTACACAGAGAGAAATGGTAGCCCTTCACTCATTTTATTTATGTATGCTTCGCCTGAGTAACTATGAAAGTCTACTTCTCCGGTAGCATACGCGGCGGCGAGCCCAACAGGGACTGGTTCCAGACCCTGATAAGATATATCTCACGCCACGGGAGGGTACTCACCGAGAACAGCTTCGGCTACTCCCCTGAGGAGGAGGCCAGCTTCGACGACGCGTGGATATACGAGAGAGACGTTGAGTGGCTCAGGGAGGCCGACGCCGTGGTGGCCGAGGTCTCGGCGCCGAGTCTGGGCGTCGGGTACGAGATCGCCAAGGCCGAGGAGTGGGGCAAGCCCCTGCTGCTTCTGTACCGGGAGCAGCCGGGCCGCAAACCCTCGGCGATGCTCAACGGAAACAAGGCTCTGGAGATGCTGGTATTCACGGAGGAGGAAGACGCGTTGAAAGCCGTGGACAGTTTCCTATCCCCAATAAAGCGGAGTGGAGCATCAACAGCTTCTTGAGCGTTGGCTTGAATTTGAATAATAATCCAGCCGAGGATGTGAACATGGAGTCCAGGGCCAGACGGGTCTTCACGGAGGTATACGGCGGGGAGCCGAAGGTCTACAGGGCGCCGGGCCGCGTTAACCTCATCGGCGAGCACACGGACTACAACGACGGCTATGTTCTCCCCACACCCATAGACAGACACGTCTACGTCGCCGCCAAGCCGAGGCCGGACGACAGGTTTCGTGTCTACGCCGCCGACTTCAGACAAAGCAAGGAGTTCACAGCAGGCGGCACGAAGCTGGACCCGGATCACCCATGGAGCAACTACGTGCAAGGCGTGGTGGAGGTGCTGCGTGAGGAAGGCCACAGCCTGAAGGGGGCGGACATGGCCGTCACGGGGGACGTGCCCCTGGGGGCGGGGCTCAGTAGCTCGGCGGCCCTGCTAATGGCCACCATCCGCGCCCTCCAGGATATGAACGGGCTGGAGATGGGCCCGGTGGAAGCCGCGTACCTCGGGAGACGCGCCGAGAACACCTTCGTCGGCGTCCGGTGCGGCGTCATGGACCACTTCGTCGCCTGCCTGGGGGAGCACGGTCGGGCGCTCTTCATCGACTGCAGGACCAACGACTACCGGCTAATCGACATACAGTCCACTCACCGGGTCGTCGTCGTGAACACCATGGTGCAGAGGGAGCTCGCCGGGTCTGCTTACAACGAGCGTCGGGCGCAGTGCATGGATGCCGTCAGGATCATATCTAGGAGCGACTCCGAGGTGAAGGCCCTCAGGGACGTGTCCCCTGAGACGCTTGTGGAGCACTGGGACGAGCTCCCCGCCGTCATCCAACGGAGGGCTAGGCACGTCGTCACCGAGAACCAGCGGGTCCTCGACGCCGTGGAGTGCCTTGAAGGGGGCGACGTCGAGGGCTTCGGTGACCTCATGTACGACAGCCATGAGAGCCTCCGCCACGACTACGAGGTGAGCTGCATGGAGCTGGACGCCCTCGTCGACGCCACCATGGACATGGATGAGGTGGTGGGCGCCAGGATGACTGGAGCCGGGTTCGGCGGCTGCACTGTGAACCTCGTCGAGGCGGGCTACTTAGATGAGTTCACCGAGGTGATAAAGGAGAGGTACCGCCGGGCCGTGGGTAAGCAGGCCGAGGTGTACCTAGCCTGACCGGGGCCTCTGCACTATCTCCACAGTGTATCCCTCAGGGTCCTCGCAGAAGAACACCCTGCCTTCGACCTCCCTGAGCTCTACCTCGGTGGTGTGCATCTTGACGCCGGCTTCTTTGAGCCTGCCATAGATCTCGCATATGTCTCCGTCTTCCGGTACTCCGAGGCACAGGATCACCGGTTTATCCTCGGCCGCCCTGAGGTGGCCTCTACCGTCCTGGACCACCCCTATGGTATAGTCGTCTGTGACGCGGTATAGTGTGACCCAGTCGCTCTCCGGCTCCTCCTCCAACCCGAGGAGCCCTCCATAGAAGGGCGAGGCATCCGCCATGTCCTTGTAGTATATGAACGTGTAGGCTCTGTCGAAGCTCATCTCCAATACCGCTCCACATAGTCGGTGGCCGTCATGAACTCGACGTCTGGGCGGCTTAACGCGTGCTCTATGATGCCTTTGAGGCAGAGGAGCCTTGACGGCCTCCCGGTCACCTGAGGGTGGTTGGTGAGGCAGAAGAGGCTTCTGTCTTCGTAGCGGGCGTCGAACTCGACACGCCAAACATCCACCGTGTCCTCCGCCGTCATCCCCCAATCGTAGTAGAACGTCCAATCGTCCAGGTTGTAGGCGACGGGTATCTCCAGGAGCCTAGACTCCTCTCCGTCGATCACGTTCCAGAAGCAGTCCTCGGCGCCCATGTAGTCGCTGTTCCACCTGAACCCAATCTCGCTGAGGAACCTGTGGGTGTGCGGGCTGGGCCTCCACCGGGGCGTCCTGTGCCCCAGCAGGGGCTGGTCCGTGAACCCGCTGAGTATTTCTTTGCTCTTGACTATCCACTCCCGCTCCTGCTCCGGCTCCAGGGCGTTGTAGCCCCTGTGGGTGTAGCCGTGGCAGGCCAGCTCGTGGCCCCTGCTCGCTATCTCCTCGACGGCCTCGGGGTACCGCTCAGCGGTAAGGCCGGGGACGCAGAAGGTGCCTTTGATCTCGTACTCGTCGAGGAGGTCCATGATCCTGTAGACGCCCTTCCTGGGGCCGTACCCTCCCTGGGTGACCCAGTAGGGATTGCCGGGGTGCATCTCCTCGAACGCGGTCTCGCCGTCGAGGTC
>CAZBUI010000052.1:0-12109 GCA_964495055.1 uncultured Candidatus Bathyarchaeia archaeon
CCGAGGACAGCTGACCCACGGACAGCACGATGCCCGCCTGTGTGACGGACAGCCCCAGGCCGCCCTCCGGGACAGCCGTGGTCATGAAGATGGATAAGAACCCCATTATGGCGCCGCGGCCTAGGGCGTTCACGGCCCTGAACACGAAGCTGGCCAGTAAGACCCGGTTCGAGAGCACTCTCCTGAACGAGGGCTTGGGCTTGTCCGCCGTGTAGGTCGTCGAGCCCAGGTCCGGTAGGAAAAGCATGACGAGGGCCAGGCTCAGGGAGGTGAGCCCGCTCATGAAGTAGAACGGGGCGCTCATGTTGAAGATGTCGGTGAGGCTGCCGCCAAGGAGGGGGCCGAACCCCATGCCGCCGAACATGGCGAAGTTCATGGTGCCCATGTATAGTCCCTCCTCTCCCTCGGGCGCCAGCTCCGCGGCGTAGGCCATGGCGATGGGCATGGTCATGGCGGAGCCCAGGCCGTGGATGAACCTGAACGAGAGGAGAGAGTTGTAGTCCCACGAGATGACGTACATGAGGCTGACCACCGCGTAGACGAACAGCCCGGAGACTATCACCTTCTTTTTGCTCGTGGAGTCGCTGAGCCTTCCTGCGGGGGCGCTGAAGATGAGGCGGGATATGCTCCACGCCGAGCTGAGTAGCCCAACCTGGGTGTACGTGGCGCCCAAGCTTTCGGCGTACAGCGGCAGTATGGGGCTGACGATCCCAAGGCCCAGCATCGCCACGAACACAGAAAGCAGAAGGACTCTGATAGCTCTGTTCATCCTCTGTCAGGGTGGCGTGACCGAATATATCGTTTACCTTGGAGAGGCTCTCACTTTTTGAGGTATATGTCCTTGATGGCGCTGAGGCTCTTGAGGGTCGCCTTGAGGCTGTACGGGGGCTCGAACCTGTAGGCCAGTTGCGCCCAGTCCTCCCCCACGACCTCTATCTTTTCAATGTCTGTCGTGCCTGGGGCGCGTCCGACGGATGACGCTATGTGCCTTATCTCGGAGGGGTCGAACCCCATGAGGCTGCTGCAAACCGAGTCCACGGAGACTATGTCTGTGCCCGCCACCAACGTGTCGAGGCAGACGGGGTTCCCGATGACGGGCCCGTTCCCCTCCATGCAGGTCAAGCCGTCCACCACCACCAAGTCGTTTCTCACCGTCTCGGCCAGGTAGGGAAGTATCTCGTCGAGGTGCCTGTGGAGCCTGCCCTTGCTCTTCCGCTGGAAGACGCCGTAGAGGTTCTTGATGCCGAGGGTCACCAGGGTGTGGGCGCAGGTCTTAATCTTGGGCAGGTTGACGAAGTACTCGGCGTCCATGACCGTCCGGGGCATCCTGAGCACGGTTCCGGCTACCTCGTGCTCCTCGTAGTCGTCCCTGCTCAGGTTGAGCCAATCCGCGTCAATCTCGTCGAGGAGCGTAAGCAAACCGGATCTTTCGGCCCTGTAGTCCGCTGTGCCTGAGATGTTGTCCGACTCCACCACCGTGACCTCGCAGCCCCTGTCCTTGAGGAGGCCGACCACGGCCTCGATCACCCTGAAGTCGGTTATAACCATGCCGTCCGGGTTCTTGGCGTTGCAGATGTTGGGCTTGACCACCGCGTCGATGCCGCTGGGCAGGGAGGCGTCCAGTAGCTCTACGCTGCGCCGGACGGCCGCCGAGACATCGCCGCCGGCGTGGACCACTGAAACCCTGCTCAAGCCACCATCTCCTACATCATCTCGGATATCTTCTCTACTACCTCTAGTATATGGATCTCGTCGTCCACCGTGATCCGGGGCGGCTCCAAGCCGCCAGCCAACCGGTAGAAGTGAAGATACTGGTTCCTGAAGCTGGGGTGCTTGAACCTGACGAGGTCGAGGTACCAGCCCAGCCCTCGATCCCTGTAAACCTTCTTCTTTCCCCGGTTTTCAAGAGAGACGGTATAGGGCTTCATCATCAGCTCGGCCTCTAGGCGGCCGTCGTAGCCGTGGACCTCGACGCCGAACTTGGGCACCAGCTTGGTCCAGCTCATGCTACACTCCAGGTCCACACCCCTATCGGTTACGAGGGTGGTCTCCATGTTGTCGCAGACCGGGTAGTCATCGCACCACCACCGCAACTCCTTGACGTCCACCGCCGTCCCGGCCACCTGTTTCGACACGCTGAGTATGTGCGGCAGCACGTCCATAGCGACGCCGTCGCTCGAAGCGGTCCTGAAGTCTGTCTGGGACCAGTACGTCTTCAGGTTGTTCATGAAGGCGAGGGTCAGCTTCCTCACGCCTCCTACTTTCCCGGAGTCCACGATGTCGGTGAGGCGGGTCAGGCAGGGCGTGAAAGCGTAGTTGTGGGCGGGGAGAACCGCCAGCCCCGACTCGTTTTGAGCCTCCCCTATTCTCACGCAGCCCTCCACGGTGTCCGAGAGCGGCTTCTCGCATAGAACATGCTTCCCGTTGCTCAGTGCGTCGAGGACCATCTCCTCGTGGAGCCTCGGCGGGGTGTTGATGGCGACGCCGTCGATGTCGGGGTCGCTCAACAGTTCACGGTAGTCCCTGTAAGCCTTGGCGCCGCACCTGCTGGCTGTCTCTCGCATCAGCTTTTCGTCGATGTCGGATACCGCGGCTACCTCTATCTCGCTGATGTCTCGTATGGCTCGGAGGTGGAACATGGTGGTGACACGGCCGCAGCCTATGACTCCGAGTCGGAGCATGCTAGTTTGACCCCTCGTGAGGCTTTTCTATTTTCCGGTGGGCAGCGCTAATCTATGAACCTGGTGAACAGCATGCCCGCGAGCCCGGTGGGCCTGACTAGATTCTTGGGCTTGGGAGGGTTGGGTATGCAGCAGAAGTGCTTCCAGTAGAGGTACTTGCCGATTGTGACGTCCAGCTTCAGGATCCTGTGGAGGAAGACGTCCACGGTCCCCATCCATCTTCTGCCTAGGAAGCTGCCGGCGAAGGCCATCCCCAGGAGGTACGTGGCTATGTATAGGATGACTTGTTGAGCCATCTCTAGGGTAAACTCCATCTATATCACTAGCGATACAGCGCGGTAGTTGGATAAAAGGTTATCGCCACCCCTCGAACCCCTCCAGAGCCTCCCGGTAGCCGAAGTGCAGGCTAACCACGCCGCAGAGCACCAGCTCGAACCAGTAAGTGGCGAGACGCGTCAACAGGCTTATGGCCGAGGCGGCCTCGAGGGGCACCCCCACAACGGTGAAGGCCCCGGTGAGCCCCGCGTCAACGACGCCGAGGCCGCTTGGTATCACAATGTTCAGCTGCTGTATGAACTCTATGACCGCGTAGATGAGCACTATCACCCAGAAGCTGACGCGCTGGCCTAGGGAAACGGCGACGAGGTACGCCGTCACCGAGCCTGTGCTCCAGTGGAACCCCACCATGAGGAGGGAGAGAAGATTCTCTAGGGGCCGCCCGCGGATGCTCTCCAAGGCCTTGCCCACCTCGTCCACGAAAACGGGGAAGCCACCCAGCCCCATCTCGGGGCTGTATACCCTGTCGAGGATATTCCTGCGCACCCAGGCCGGGCTGCCCTCGTAGAGCCACATCAGGCGTCCGGGGGCCAGCACCAAGCCGAATACCAGAGTGTTGAGGAGTGCGTAGAGGACCACGAACCAGACATACACGGGGTGGACGGGAATGTCGCCGCCGCCTATGAAGGTGACAGCCGCGGCCAGGGTGATGAGGACGCCGAAGCTGATGAAATAGTAGACCTTGCTAACGACGACGGAGCTCACGGCTTTGCCCAAGTTGCTGCCATCCTCGTCCCGCACAAGGTAGGCCCTGATTATCTCGACGCCGGATGGGACCGGGAGCACCCAGACCACGAACATGCTCACGAAGGTCATCTGGACCGAGCGCCATAGACTCGTCCTCACTTGAAGCACCCTGAGAAGCAGGTGCCACGACGCGGCGAGGAACACCAGCCCCACCCAGTTCAGTAGCACCGCGGAGACGAACACCAACGGCTCGAATCGCCCCGTAGCGGCGAGGTAACTGAAAGGGTTCGTGTAGGCCAAGTAGGCGACGAAGATAACAGCACCCAGCACCGTGAAAGCGACACCCCACCTACCTCGCCTCAACCCAGGACCCACAGTAACCCACTCCATCTCAGCCATAAATAGGTTGAGAGCAACAGGGAAATACTCTCAAACCCTGATCAAGGTCTGATGGACGCCTTCACCGAGTTCCTCAGGGAGAACAGGGACAGGAACATCATGGTGGTAACCCCCGGGGGAAACCACGGCGACACCCTCATCCACATGGGGCTGGTGAAGAAGCTGGATGAACACGACGTCAGATACTCGTGCTTTAACCTTGAACAAGCGTACAAGAGCAGCCTGGCGCTGGGCGGAAAATACCTTCTCAACATTTTTTTCTGGAAAACGGGGATAGACGCCGGCTTCAAGCTACTAGACGTACCCGATGACGTTGAACTCGTCCTTTTCGATGGCGGCGGCTACATGAACGACGTCTGGTACGGCCCCACACTGCTCAAGGCCGTCATTAAGCAAACCAAGGCTCCCATAGCCGTGGCCCCCCAGAGCTACTTATTCAACCGCACGAGGCTCGCCGAATGCTTCATGGACGGCCGCGAGGCCACGCTCTTCTGCCGCGAACGCTGCAGTTACCACCACCTCAAAGGGCAGGGGCTGCCCCCCAACGTCCAGTTGAAGTTGTCGCCCGAGCTGGCGCTGTACTTGACGGCGGAGGACCTCGCCGAGTTCATTACATCCATGGAGGAGCGTTACCAGTTGATCGCCATGCGGCGGGACAGGGAGTCCAGTGTGACAGGAAGCCTGATCAGGGGATTAGAACAAAAATGCGACAACCCTGTGTCGAGGGACGTGTCCATGGAAGGCTCTTTGAGTGACTTCGTTTCATGGGTGGCCAACGCCGAGACCGTCTACACCGACAGGCTGCACGTGGCGATAGCTTCGGCCATACTCGGCAAGGACGTGTCACTCTACGGCAACAGGTACCACAAGAACCGGGGTGTCTGGGAGTATAGCCTCAGGGACAGCGTCAGGTTCATAGAGGCATAACGCTGGTATTATATCGCGACCATAAAATATGGATACCATGGCTCAGGCCAGCGAGGTCTTCTCTCTCAGCGTCATTGTGCCTGTCAAGAACATGGCCAGGACGATAAAAGACCTCATGGAGTCCCTAACGCATCTCGACTACCCCAAGAATAAGCTGGAGATCATAGTCGTGGACGGCGCCTCGAAGGACGGGACCAGAGAGATCGTCCAAGAGTACCCCTTCAAGCTGATACAGCAGGAGGGGAGGGGGCTCAACGCCGCCAGGAATACGGGCATCAAGTACAGCACCGGAGAGATCATCGCGTACACCGACGGCGACTGCGTCGTCCCCCCAGACTGGGCGAAGGCCATCGTCGCCAACTTCCAGGACCCGGGCGTAGGCTTCGTCGGGGGGACCATGGAGGGATACAACAAGAACGAGGCCCTGAGCAACTACATGGACGAGACCCTGTTCAGGGTGACCCCGGGGTTCCAGTTCAGGATGGAGGGCACCGACCTGAGGCTGCTTCAGTTCCCGGCGGGCGCCAACATGGCGTTCAGGCGGAGCGCCCTTGCGCGGGTTGACTTCTTCGACGAGAAGATAATCTACGGCTTCGACGACCTCGAGCCTGTGGAGGAGATGGGTTTGAAGGGCTTCAGGATAGTGCTCGACCCCGAGGTGAACGTCCTCCACCAGCACCGTTCCACGCTTGGGGACCTCGTGAAGCAGCACTTCAACTACGGCAGAGGCGGGACCCTGCTCCTCATCAACAAGAGGACGAGCAACCTGGCCTACTGGTTCTCTTCGTACATGATATTCATGACGGGCATGTTGGTATTCTTCCTCTTCATGATGAGCCTGTGGCTCAGGATCAGGCACCCCATGCCTCTGAACCTGGGCCTCGGTTCCTTGGGCCTTTTCATGATCGTCGTCATGATCTACTACCTGCCCGTGAGCTTGGGCACCGGGAAACCGTGGAAGATGTTATACTACCCTGTCCTTGACCTGATGAGGGGGCTTGCGTTCGCCTTCGGCGGGGTATACCAGCTGTTCAAGTCCACCAGCCAGAAAGTGATCAGACAGTGAAGAGAGTCATCCTCAGGGAGGTCAGGGAGGGAGACCTGGAGGATATATACAGGATAGAGCGTGGCATCTACCCGAGGCCCTGGTCCATGAACTTCTTCAGGCTCATGGCCAACACGAACCCCGAGCTGCTCATCGTGGCGACCAGTGAAGGGGAGCTGGTGGGTTACACCGTGGGAGAGCTGAAAGAGGGAAGGGGCGGCAGGGTGGGGCACGTGATGAACGTCGCCGTGGATCCCCGGCGCCGGAACAGAGGCATAGGAACCCGACTGCTGGACGAGCTTGAGGCTAGGTTCCGTGGGCTGGGCGCCGCGGCGGCCTACCTTGAGGTACGGGAGTCTAACCGGGACGCCCAGAGGCTCTACCGCCGCAGAGGGTACACCTACCTCAGGAGGGCTGAAGGCTACTACGGGGACGAGGACGGCCTCGTAATGACGAAACCCTTGGAGTGAGAAGGCTGCCGTATGCAGACCCGTAACATGTATTTAATTACCATATCTATGCGCCACAATTCATTTTGAATCGATACTAAATATTTTCAAGGGTTGATGCGATGAGATGGATGCCCCCAGCCTAGACAGTGTTGCTGCTCCTTCTGTCGGCGTCGCTGTATGTTTCCGCGGCCCAAGGCCAAGACTACTCGCCTGAGACCATGGTTCTCTACGTCTACTCGAAAGGCAGCGGCAACGTGGAGTACGGGGTGGAGCCCGACCCCGCCCTGGCACAGGTGAACGCATCGCCGCCCGGCGAGCCCTGCCTGGACGCCTTGGTGGTTGACCCGGATGGGGTGATAATGGACTGGGACCCTGTGGACGGCGGAGTCGAGGTGGACTCTCAATCGGAGCAGCTTTCGCTGCAGGCCGTGGAGGCGGCGAGGGAGACCGACGAGTTCGAGAAAGAGAAACAGAAACTAATGGAAGAAATAGCGGAGCTTGAGGAGAAGATCGCTGAACTAGAGGAGGAAGGCGGAGACGCCTCGGAGCTTGAGGCGGAGCTCGAAGAGATACAGTCAGCCCTGGACTAGGCGGAGGACGAAGACGACCTCGAGGGATTAGAGGAGATGCTGGACGAGCTGGGAGACAGGGTCGAAGACAGTGAAAACTCGGGTCTAAGTGACGAGGAGGGAGACGCACCCGAAGAAAGGAACTCGACAGGCTAACAGCCTAGTCCTCAAAGCGGAGACCAAAACCCTTTTTAAATATTCTTTTAGGTAATCCTTTTTTTTCGTTCCGTGACGAGTTTTCAACGATTGTCATGCTGATCAGGCTCATCGTACCCATAACGGGCCTCACTGGAGAGGCCATCGAGGAGCGTCTGAGCTACCTCAGGGGGATAGCGGACCCCGGCACCGAGGTCGAGGTGGTTCAGGTGGAGGCGGGTCCGCCGGCGATAGAGTCGCAGGCGGACGCCGTGCTCGCCGGCCCGGAGATCCTGAGGCTGGTCATGGAAGCCGAGCGCGACGGCGTGGACGCGGCCATCATCTGGTGCGGCGGCGACCCGGCTCTAGCGGCAGCCAGGGAGCTCGTGGATATGCCGGTCATAGGCCCCGGCGAGGCCATGACGGCGCTGTCCATGGTCCTCGGGCGCAGACCGTGCAGGGTCGTCCCCGACATACCCGTTCTGGAGATGAGGGAGGATCTGGACAGGACGGTGGAGGCGTTGCGGGTGGAGATAGAGGAGAGGATAGGGAGACGGGAGGGGGACGTGTTCGTCCTCGGCTGCCTGGCGCTTTGGGAGCTGGGCGAGAGGTTCAGGAAGAGCTTGGGCGTCCCCATTTTGGACGGCGCGGAGGCCTCCCTGAAGGTGGCTGAGCTCGTGGTCAAGCTGGGGCTGAGGCACAGCAGGCTCGCGTACCCATTGAAGCGCGGTGCAGTGACGTGTTGAACGTTAACCTTGTATAGGTGTTGCCTGTGTTTCTAGGTAGTAAGGTGAAATATTTGAGCGACACATGTGTGGCTGTGGCGGGAATCGGTAACTGCTGTTCAGCGCTGCTGCAGGGATTGGAGTACTACAGGGTTAACGGGGGCAAGCCGGGTCTGTTGAACCCGTCGGTCGGGGGCTACGGCGTCGGGGATATAAGGATCGTGGCAGCCTTCGACATCGACAGGAACAAGATCGGGAGAGACCTCTCGGACGCCATACACGCCGAGCCGAACAAGGCGCCGAGGTTCATGGAAGTCGGTAAGCAGGGCGTCGAGGTACAGATGGGGCCGGCGCCCGACGAGTTCGGCCCGGACACAATGAGCAAGATCGTGGTCTCGGACGCCGAGTCCGTGAACGTGGCGGAGGCGCTCCGTGACACCAAGGCAGACATACTGTTGAACCTTATATCGGGGGGAAGCGACAAGGCGACGAGGCTGTACGCCGAGGCTGCGTTGGAGGCGGGCTGCGGGTTCCTGAACGCCGCGCCGCTGGGCGTCGTGAACGACCTGAACATCGTCTCGTCCTTCAAGCGCAAGGGCCTACCATTGGCGGGGGACGACCTCATGAGCCAGATGGGCGCCACGGCGTTCCACATCGGCCTCTTGGAGTTCCTGGACAGCAGGGGCGTACGGGTGGACGAGAGCTACCAGCTCGACGTGGGCGGCGGAGGCGAGTCCATCGACACCCTGGAGAAGAGCAGGGACGTCAAGCGTAGCATAAAGACGGAGACTGTGAAGAGCGCCGTGGGGTACGACTTCCCCCTCGTCTCGGGGTCGGCCGACTTCGTGGACTTTCTCGACAACTGGAGGGACAGCTTCTTCTACGTCAAGGGAAGCTACTTCGGCGGCGCCGAGTTCACCATGGACGTGAAGCTAAGCACCGAGGACGCCCCCAACGCCGGCGCCGTACTCATAGACTGTGTACGCGGCCTCAAGGTCGCCATGGACAAGGGCGTCGGTGGCGCCGTGGAGCCCATCTGCGCCTACGGCTTCAAGAGGCCTCCGAGACGGGTGAGCCTAGCCGAGGCGTATAGAGGCTTCAGGGAGTTCACCGAGGCTTGAGCCTCGTCTTCGTCCTGGGCACCGCCGGGTGCGGGAAATCCACGTTCACGGCCAAGTTCACCAGGTTCCTAGAGTACCACAGGGAGGACGTCATGGCGGTGAACCTAGACCCGGGGAGCATGGTGCTGCCATACGCGGCCAACGTGGATGTCCGGGAGTACATCAAGGTGGAGGAGCTCATGGAGGACTACGGGTTGGGCCCCAACGGCGGCCTCATGCTCGCCCACGACATGATGGCCGGCATCGTCCAGGACCTGAGCAGCGACATAGAAGACTTCACCCCGGACATATGCATCGTGGACACGCCGGGCCAGATGGAGTTATTCGCTTTCCGGGACATCGGCGCCCAGATTGCCAGCGAGCTAACCGACTACAATAAGGGCGTCATATACCTCTTCGACGGCGTCTTCTGCAGGGACCCTCTGAACTACGTGATGAACATGTTCCTGGCGTCGGCCATCAACACCCGTTTCCTGCTGCCCCAGTTTCAGGTCATAAGCAAGACCGACCTGCTGGAGGAGGTCGAGGTGGAGGAGATAGCTGGCTGGGCCGAAGACGTCTACCTGCTTGAGGGGGCCATCGACGCCCGGCTCACCGGGATGAACAGGCTCCTCAGCCAGGACATGATGGAGGTAATAGGCCGCCTGGGGGTCGAGTTCGCGCCCATACCGGTCTCATCGATGACCAACGAGGGGTTCAACTACCTGTACGCGGAGCTCATGAGGGTGTTCACGGACGGGGGCAGGTTCACGCCTTAGCTTCGCGTAACCGTTAATAATGCTACACCCCCATCAAGTCATGAACTGAAATGACTTTGTATCTCACACAGGACGATGTCAAGCAGGTCCTGGACATGAAGAGCACCTTGGAGGCCGTGGAGGATGGCTTCCGGGAGATGGGCAACGACAACGTAGAGATGCCGCCCAGGGTCTACCTCCACTTCGACAAGGGCGTCTTAATCGCTATGCCCGCCTACATGCCGGGCCTCGGAGCCGCGGGCACCAAGATCGTGACGGTGCACCCCGGCAACAAGAAGGAGTACGGGCTCCCCGCAGTCATAGCCAGGATAATCCTAAACAGCCCCGAGAACGGCGTCCCACTCGCCATCATGGACGGCACCTACATCACCGCCCTCAGGACCGGCGCCGCTGGCGCCACGGGAATAAAGTACCTGAGCAGGGAGGACAGCGGGGTGGCGGGCGTCTGCGGCGCAGGCATCCAGGGCAGGAGCCAGGTTATGGGTCTCATGGAGGTCCGCCCAGGCATAGAGAAGGTCAAGGTCTACGACATCGCGCCGGACGCCAAGAAGGCTTTCGTCGAGGAGATGCGGAAGATGTTCCCCGGGGTCGAGTTCGTACCCGTGGACAGCGCCAGGGAGGCCGCGGAGGGCAGCGACATAGTCATCACCTGCACCCCCAGCCCCGAGGCCTTCATGGACGGCGCCTGGCTCAAGAAGGGGTGCCACGTCAGCGCCATAGGCGCCGACACCGGCGCCAAACGGGAGCTCATGACCAGCGTCATCGAGAAGGCGGACAAGCTTGTCGTGGACTTCATACCCCAGGCATTCGTGACAGGCGACTTCAGGGTCCCCAAGGAGGAGGGCGTCATCTCCGAGGACGACGTCTACGCCCAGCTGGGCACCATCGTCGCGGGCAAGAAGAAGGGCCGCGAGAAGCCCGAGGAGATCACCGTCTTCAAGGCCACGGGCCTGGCCATACAGGACGTGGGCACCGCCAGCAAAGTCCTCGAGTTAGCCGGACAGAAGGGCGTGGGCGTGACCCTCGCCGCCTAAATTTCCCTGATTACAGACCCTTCCTTCGAGTAGTCCTTGAAACGGTTCTCGCAGGCGTTGCCCTCGCAGTAGTAGACGAGGGAGTCGCCCGGTTCGGCGGCGACGGCCATGATGGTGGACGAGGTCTGCCTGTACTCGGGGCTGTGCCAGCAGATGGAGGCTTGGCTGCGCCCCCAGCCGTGGTCGGCGGAAACCCTCATCAGCTCGGCCACGGCGTCCCCGACGGAGCCGGGCCTGTAGCCGCTGAGCAGTTCATAGGCCCTGGCTCGCCGCTTCTCGGCGTCGATCCATATGCTCCGGGCGCGGTCGCTCCACGCCATGCCGGGCACCACGGTGATGGTAGACAGGGCGTATACGCCTTCATCTATGGGGTAGATGTGGGTCTCCCTGTCCCAGACCACGTGCCACGCCGTCTGCCCGTCGAGCACAGTGAAGTTTCCCGTGCGGTAAAGCCCCCGGATGCCCGGGTCAATTAGGCACTCCTTGGCCTCCTCGGCGGTCTCACATTCCTTGAGCATGTCAAGCGCGAGGAGGCCCCTGCTGCGCCCCGGCTCAGGGAGCCACTGGGTCTCCTGGTTGGTTATGGCGAGGAGGAGCCCCGAGTCGTTCACGCCTATCCACGTGCCGCCCGACGCCACGTCGAGGGGGGCGACGGTGCCGCCGTTCAGCCTCCGGGGCGTCTGCTCCAACGTGTCCTTCCCCAGGTACCTGTTATGGAGGGCCACCACTGGGTAGTCCTCCAGCAGCCCGTACAGCAGTATTAGGGTGCACACGGTGTCTCGCTTCCGCTCACCAAGATCAAGCCAGTCTATAAGACTTGCCACCCAGCGGCGTTGTGCAACTTATTTAACCCTCGGAGAGAAGAGTTAAGACAGGTTTCTGGTATTGACTAAGACTCTTGTAGAGCTAGCGGAGACGGAAGTCAGGGCGATTCTGCACGGCGCCGGGGGCGTGTTCAGCCCCGGCGACCAGGTAAGCAAGGTGCTGGGCTACCTCAAGGACACGGGGCGCCCCGAGGCGGTGGTCGCTGAGGGCAGCCGGATAGGCGTGGTGTCCCTCCGGGACCTGCTTGGAGTGGACCACCCCGGGAGGACCAAGGTGGAGAGCATCTGGAGGCAGGTAGGCACCCTTGCCCCCGGGGCCGCGGTGCTGGACGCCGCGGCGATACTCATGGAGAAGGGGGTGAGGGCGCTACCCGTCGTCGAGGGCGGGGAGGTGATGGGGCTGGTGTCCCAGGTAG
>CAZBUI010000053.1:0-8968 GCA_964495055.1 uncultured Candidatus Bathyarchaeia archaeon
TATCGTTAGAAAGCCATTCCAGTCTGCCTAGTTAAAGAGCTGAAAAAATTACAGAAGAATTCCGCACATCACGGTAAAATGCTCAGGCGGCAGAAAGAATCAGGCATAACAACGGGTTAAAGTGCCGTCTCCAATGTTTTCTCATCGGTTTACCCTAGGGTAAACCAGCGGAAAATTGTGTTGAGAATCCCATAACAAGGGGCTAGATCCTGACGACGGCGCCCTTGTCGGCGCTCGTCACCAGTTTGGCGTACCGCGCGAGGTAGCCGCTCGTCATGTTGGGCGGCCTGGGCTTCCACTCCGCCTTCCTCTTCGCCCACTCCTCGTCAGAGATCAGGAGATCCAGCTTCCTCCCGGGGACGTCTATGGATATTCTGTCCCCTTCCCGTATCAGAGCTATGGGGCCGCCCACCGCCGCCTCCGGCGCGATATGGCCTATACAGGGGCCGCGGCTCGCGCCGCTGAACCTGCCGTCCGTGAGTATGGCGACCCTGTCGAGGCCGTAGCCCACGACGGCGCTTGTGGTTGCAAGCATCTCCCTCATGCCGGGGCCTCCCTTTGGTCCCTCATAGCGGATGACTATGATATCGCCGTTCTCGATGCCTCCGCCGTGGATGGCCTCCAGCGAGTCTTCCTCCCTGTCGAAGCACTTCGCCGTCCCGGTGAACACCCACATGGCGGGGTCGATGGCCGCCATCTTCGCAACGCCGCTGCAGGGGGCCAGGTTTCCCTTTATTATGGCGATGCCGCCTGTCTCGTGAACCGGATTGCTCAGCGGCCTGATTACCTCGTCGTCCATCACCTTCACCCCCTCCAGGTTCTCCTTAACAGTCTTCCCTGTGGCCGTGATCAAGCCGGTGTCCAGCCTATCCTCCAGCCTCTTCATAACAGCCGGTATGCCACCCGCGTTGTGAAGGTCCACGATCTTGTATGGTCCGGCTGGAGCCATGTTGCAGAGGTGGGGCGTCTCCCTGCTCACATCGTCGAATAGCTCGAGGGGCAGGTCGATGCCGCACTCCTCAGCAACCGCCTTGAGATGAAGCACCGTGTTCGTGCTGCCTCCCAGCGCCATGTCAACAGTTATGGCGTTCCGGAACGCGGCCTCCGACATTATCTTCCTCGGCGTCAAACCCCTCTCCAGGAGCATCATCACCTTCTTCCCCGCCTCCTGAGCCAGCCGGACCCGCTCCATGCCGGTGCTCTCCGCCGTCGCCATGTAGGGCAGGGTCATACCTATGGACTCTATGAGGCACTGCATGGTGTTCGCGGTGAACATGCCGCCGCAGGCCCCGGGGCCACAGCAGATATCCTCCAGATAGAGGGCTTCCTCTTTGCTGAGCTTCCCGCTGACCATGAGGCTGGCCGCCTCGAAGAGCTCCTGGACGGTTATCTTCTGGCCCTTGTACCTGCCCCAGACCGGGCAGCCTGGCTCCATGGGGCCGCCTAGAGCGAATATGGTGGGTATGTCGATCCTCGCAGCGGCCATGAGCATCCCGGGGTCGATCTTGTCGCACGTGGTCACGCAGACCATGGCGTCGAAGCCGTGGCTCTTGGCCATGACCTCTATGCTGTCGGCGATGATCTCCCTGCTCGGGAGGCTCATCTTCATCCCCTGGTGCCCCATCACTATGCCGTCGCATACAGCGATGGTGTTGAACTCCCTAGGCACGCCCCCCGCGGCGGCGACGCCCAGCTTGATGTCCTCGGCGAGCCTGTCCAGGTGCACGTGACCCGGGTTTATCTCGGTGAAGCTGTTGGCTATGGCTATCAAAGGCTTTTTCAGGTCCTCGTTCGACACCCCCGTGCCTTTCAGGAGCGCGCGGTGGCTCATCCTGTCGGGGCCATCGTATACTTTGCTTGACCTGTGGCGTGGATTAACACTCATACGGTGGAACCCGTTTCCACGCCATATAATACTTACCTGTAGGACCGGACGCATCCCCCAAGGAGGTAAAAGCTGTTGACCTTAACAACACCTGACGTGTTTTTATACAGCGGCGATGGATTAAGCGAAAAAAGCAAAAACCACGCCAACATAACCCAATATTTACCAGAAAAAATGCATAAATCCATTAACAAAGTCATAAAAAGCCCCAACCCGTGCAGCAAATATAAACAATTAAAGCATTCACGGAAGAAACCCCAGGCCAGTTTTAAGTGTTATAGCTAACCCTCAACCGAACCTATTTTTATCCACGATGAGAAGCTATGGAGTATGCTGGACGAACTCCAAAAGGACAGACGCCATGAAGCCTCGGATGCACTCAGCCCGCTGAAGAACCACGCGGCCGTAGGCTCCATACTGAACGGCTTAACGGACTCGAGAGTCTTCGTAGACAACCGAGACCACCCCAAGTGCTCCCTAACCTGGACAAAGTCCAGAATATACCTATCCGGAAAGCTCAGCGGTGAAGCAGCGCAGAGAGCGGCGGAGACCATCCGTAACAAGATCGAACATGACAGCAAACGCCGCGGAGCGAGACGCTTCATACTGTACTACGACGCTAAGATGCCCCTCACGGGTCTGCTTCAACTGCTGGACGGCGTGAAGGCGCGCCCAGACGCCAAGAACTACTACGAGCTGGACGTCGGGACTCGGGAGTGGAGCGAAGTCGGTATAGACGGCTATAGACTAGAAGTCATCGACAGACGTTTCCTGGACAGCTCCTACGAGAACCTCGATAAGGTGCGTGAAGAGATGTGCTCCGAGAGAGGCTCTGTGGAGGAGTTCCTTGAGAAAAGCGTGGGCGTCTGCGGCGTAGCCGGGGACGAGGTGGCGTCGTGGTGCATGTCGGAGTACAACCACGGCGACAGGTACGAGATAGGGATAGCGACAGCCGAGAAACACAGACGCCAAGGGCTGGCCACCGCCACAGCCGACGCCCTCATGAGGCTCTGCCTCGGCCGCGGCTTCAGCCGCGTAGGCTGGCACTGCTGGAATAGAAACACGCCCTCCAACAGGACCGCCCAAGGGCTGGGGTTCACGCTCGTCGAGAGCTACCCCGTCTTCTTCCTAGAGGCAGAAAGCTAGCTTAAGGAAGCCGCCAGCACCTGCTCCGCCTGCACGAGCTTCTCTTCCGCCAGGGCTATCAGTTCCATCCTGATCTTTCTTCTCTCCACTTCACCCCTCAAAGCTCCACGCTGGTTCTCGATCATCTCTTTCACCGACCCCGGGGCGGGGCCGCCGACGACGCTTCTCCTGCGCACGTTGATCACCGGGTCAACGGCTGAACGTAGCTCCCGCTCCGGAACCCTGAGCGCCCTGCCCAGCACCTTCTCCGAGGCTTCCTCGATCATCTCCACCGTGATATCCTCGGCCTTCACGCCGCTCTGGATGGCGCCCAGAGTCACCTCGACGATTACGTCGTGGGCCTGCCTGAACGAGACGCCGTGCAGCCTCACCAGCGCGTCTGCGAGGTCGGTCATGGTGCTGAACCCGTCCCGCAGCCTCTCCCTCATGTTCTCACTCAGGGGCCTCATGGTCTCGACCACGCCGGCCATGACGTTGGTGCACCCCACCACGGTGTCCAACAGGACCGGCTCCAGCAGCACCTTGTCCTGCATGTGCGAGTACGAGACGCCCTTCACCGCCGAGAAGACAGCCGCCACTGCGCCTATGCACTCCGCCGCACAGATCTTCACCTGCTCCAGGACCAGGGGGTTCTTCTTCTGGGGCATTATGCTGCTGGTTCCCGCGTACGCCTCGTCTAGGTCTATCATGGCGTACTCGTCGGTGGACCACAGCTGCAGGTCCTGGGCCAGCCTGCTCAGGTTGGTCATGTGTATGGCGAGGGCCGCCGAGAACTCCATTAAGTAGTCCACGGAAGCCACGGCGTCCTGGGAGTTCTCCACGAGGCCGTCGAAGCCCAGGAGCTCCATGGTCCGGTGCCTGTCTATCTTCCAGCTGGTGCCCGCGAACGCGGCGGCCCCCATGGGGCTCAGGTTGGTCCTGCCGTATACGTCTTCGAGCCGCTGGACAGTCCTCCCGGCCGCCTCGACGTGGGCGAGCAGGTAGTGGGCAAGGGTGACAGGCTGGGCCTGCTTCAGGTGGGTGTACCCCGGCATGTAGGTCTCGACGTTCCTCTCGGCCGTGTCCAGCAGCCTGCGCCTGAACTCTATCACCGAGCCTATTACCCTCTCCTCCTGCTCCCTGTAGTACAGCCTGCGCTGGGTGTGACCAAGGTCGTTGCGGCTCCTGGCTGTGTGCATCTTGCCGCCCACGTCCCCTATCTTGTTTATCAGCGCCGTCTAGGTGGACATGTAACCCGTGAGCTTGGCGTCGGCTTCGGCCTCAACGGCCACGCTCTTCACGCCGTCGATGATGGCGGCCGCCTCGCTGCGCGCTATTATCGCCTCCTCGGCCAGCATCACCACGTGGGCCCTGTGGATCAGCGTCTGGCAGTGGTAGGACGCGGCGTCGAAGCTCACCGGCAGCGACCTCCACCCGTTGAACTCGACTATCTCAGGCGCCGCTACCTTCCTCGCTCTGCCGAACCTCTCCCAATCCTCCTCCCCTGTGTCAACCATTTAAACCACGTCTGGGATAATATCTGTGAATCAGATTATAAGCAAGCGGCAAGAGTGCAGACATGGGCAGTGTGAAGAGGAGGATCAGAGACCGCTACGACGATCTGGGCGGCAGGGTCTACGACGTGAGGTACACGGAGGAGCAGCGCCTCAAGTACGAGTTCGTGCTAACGGAGGTGGAGATCGGGCCCGAATACGTTGTCCTCGACGACGGATGCGGAACCGGGTTGCTGTTCGAGTACATAACGGCGTACATAGTCGGCCTAGACGTTTCGGTGAAGCTTCTGAGTAAAGCCATGGGCAGGGCCAGAGAAACGGTTCATCTGGTGAACGGAGACTCTGAGAGCCTGCCCTTCAGGCCACGGGTCTTCCACTCGGTGTTGTCCTTCACGGTCCTTCAGAACGCGTCGAGCCCGGGCCGTATGCTGAGGGAGATGGACGCCGCCCGACGAAGAGGCGGCGTTCTCATGGTTTCGATCCTGAAAAAAGCAGCTACTAAACCGGAGTTTATAGAGTTATTCAAAAAATCTAACCTAAAAATAAAGAAAGTTTTCGACACTGAAAACGTAAACGACTGGATGATAATATCTGAATAACGCTAAAAAGTGAATAAAATAACTGTCTGTTTCAGAAGCTTTTTATATAAAGCACATATGCACTATTCAATACACAGAAACGGTGTAAACGAATTGGAGCCTAGAAAGAAGCCGCTCAACGTGCTGATTAAATCGGTGGGAAGCAACGTCGCCGTCGCCCTCAAGGGCAGGGGAGAGTACTGGGGAAAGATGACCCGCGCCGACGGGTACATGAACATGATGCTCAAGGGAGCCAAGGAGTACGACAACTCTGGGCTCATAGCGTCCTACGGGGACGTCTTCATCAGGGGAAACAACATCCTCTACATCTGCATAGAGCCGCAGACGCCGCCGCCGGGTGGAGACTGAATCCGAATCAGTTTATAACCCGCAGATTCTAATTCATACCGTCCAGGTGACTCTAGGCATGAGGCTTGTTGTGGCTGTTACAGGCGCCAGCGGTTCGATATACGCGAAAAACTTCCTTGAGGCGGCGAAGAGCAGTGGGATCGAGACTCATCTAATAGTCACCGACGCTGGGAAGACGGTGGCGGGGCACGAGCTGGGTGGCGTAGAAAAGCTCATCTCTCTAGCCGATTTTACGTACGAGCCTAATGACTTGGAGGCTCCTCTCGCGAGCGGTAGCTTCAGGGTGGACGGGATGGTGATAGTCCCGGCAACGATGAAGACGGTTGCGGCGCTGGCTCACGGCTACGACGCCAACCTGGTTACGAGGGCGGCGGACGTTCACCTCAAGGAGCGTAAACCCCTCGTAGTGGTTCCACGGGAGACGCCGCTCCACGCGGTCCACCTAGAGAACATGGCCCGGCTAAGCAGGCTCGGCGCAGTGATCCTGCCGGCTATGCCCGGCTTCTACCATCGCCCTGAGTCGGTCGATGATCTGGCGAGCTTCATCTCTGGAAAGATTCTCGACCAGCTTGGTGTGCCAAACAAACTGTACAGACGGTGGGGCAGACCCTAAGCCTCCGCCTTAAGCTCCTTCATGAACTCCTCCAGGTAGGACTCCATGAACCTGTGACGACACTCGGCTAGGTTCCTAGCTTCATCCGTGTACAGGAGGCCCTTGAGGGTTAGGAGCTTCTCGTGGAAGTGGCCCACATAGTCCTCCAGGGATCTGTCGTGTTCGCCGCTGTACTGACCGGCCCTGTAGACGCCGATGGCTCCCATGGCGTCCAGTTTGTCTGCGTCGCTGAGTATCTGGGTCTCAAGGGAGGCCGCCTCCAGCCCCCCGCTGAAGCTGTGAACCCTTATGGCTTCAACGATCCTCTCTATCTTATCGTCGGGGACGCAGTTCCCTTTGAGGATGGCCCCGGCTATCTCGGCTCCCCTCTCAGCGTGGCCGTCCTCGCCTCTCCCTATGTCGTGGAGTATCGCCGCCGGCATGAGCACGGACATGTCGGCGCCCAGTCTCTCGCCCAGGACCCTGCAGAGCCCAACGACCCGCTCTGTGTGCTCGAATCCGTGGCAGCCGTTCATCCTCTGGCGTCGCTTAGACTCCTCCATGAGAATATCCAGTAGTTTGTCCTGCATGGAAGATCACTGCCTGTGTATGGATGAGTCTCTGCCCACGTTGATGGACAGCTCCCCCTTGAAGGACGTTATGAAGCAGCCGATGAGCCTCAGAGAGTCCCCAGCCTCTACGCCTTCGAGTTCCTCGATCTTCTCGTTCCAGACCGTAAGCCCCATATCACCTGAGCCGTCACTCACCACCCCCTCGACGAGGATGTGCTCCAACCCGCTGTACGTGGTCACCGTACGCGGCTTCTCCAGGCTCATAAGCTCGACTGCTAGCTCGACGTCCTCCATTCCGGGCCTCAGTTCGGACAGCTTCAACGGTATTACGTGAACTGATACATAGTGCCCAATAAAAGAATTAGCATAAGAATAAAACCGGACCCGAACATATGGTACCTGATGAGCCCTGAGCTGAAGCTTTTCTGCCTCGAATGCGGGGAGACCATGGACCAGGAGCACCCCTCCTCGTCCTGCAGGAGTTGCGGAGGATTACTGGAGTACAGACTTATCCCGGGGAAGGAAAAGATACGGTTCAATGGGTCCTTCACCTTCTGGCGGTATAGGCAAGTCATGCCGAGGGTCTCCCGCGTGGTCAGCCTCGGCGAAGGCGGTACCCCCCTCCAGAGATCAAGGCGGCTGGCCGAGGCAATGGGCTTCGACAGCCTGTACCTCAAAGACGAGAGCAGGAACCCGACGAACAGCTTCAAGGACCGCTCCGCCGCCCTCATAGTCTCGGACGCCGCCAGCAGAGGCTACGACTCACTGGTCTGCGCCACCAACGGGAACCACGGCGCTAGCGTCTCAGCCTACGCCGCCCGCATGGACATGAGCTGCAACCTCATAGTCCCCAAGGCCGTGGACATGGGGAAGCTCGCCCAGATGATGATCTACGACGCCAAGATCGTGGAGTCCGGGGAGAGCATCGAGGAATCCATAGAAAGGGCGCGTAAACTAGAGGAGGAGCTGGGGTGGTACCAGGCAACCACGGAGCTCAACCCCCTGTCCGTGGAAGGCCTGAAGACTATATCCTACGAGCTGGTGGAGCAGAACGGCGTCCCCGACTGGGTCATACTGGCCATGGGTAGCGGGGCCACGCTCTACTCTCTCTGGAAGGGCTTCTTGGAGCAGGAGAAGCTGGGATTCATAGACCGTAAGCCCAGACTAATAGGAGTCCAGGCAGAGGGTTGCTCGCCCATAGCTCGGGCATATGTCATGGGAATGCAGAAACCCGTTGACGTTGGCGACGGCGAGACCGAGGCTTCTGCGATAAGGGTCGCCGAGCCCATCTACGGCGCGTTAGCCCTGAAGGCGTTGAAGGATTCAGGCGGCTACGCCGTTTCAGTCTCCGACGAGGACATGGTCTCCGCCGGCAAGGAGATGGCCAAGCTTGAGGGTATATTCGCTGAGCCTGCTTCCGCGGCCCCAGTCGCCTCGCTGAAGACGGATCACGTGAGAAGCGTCATAGGGGGCGGGGACAACGTGGTCTGCCTCGTGACGAGCAGCGGCCTCAAGGCCGACGACATACTTAGGAGCCTGACCAAGCACAGGAAGGCGCCCCGGCTGGGTTCACGGCTGGCAACCAAGGAGCGGATACTCCGGGAGATAGCCCAGCAGCCCACGTATGGCTACGCCATATGGAAGAGCATGGGGAGCGAGATGACGCTGGGAGCCGTCTACCAGCACCTGAACGATCTGGAGAGCCGCGGCCTCATATCATCCACGGCTTCCGGCAAGAGGAAGGTCCTAGAGGTCACCGACAGGGGCCGAAGAGTCCTAGAGGCCCTCGACGATCTGCAGGTTCTGCTATAGCGCTCCTTACGGCGTCTACGGTACTATAGTTAAAACTAGAATATTTTATATTATAGACATAACTATAACAGCGCATGGCGATCCTTAAAACGCGTCAAGTGGCGGCCATCGGAATCATGGGAGCCCTGGCGACCATAGCCACCATGATCTTCACCTTCCCCATACCCGCCACCAGCGGGTACTTCAATCTCGGAGACAGCATAGTCATCATCACGAGCCTGACCTTCGGGCCCCTGGTGGGGGCCCTCGCGGGTGGGCTCGGCTCAGGGCTGGCCGACCTCCTCGGGGGATGGTACAACTGGGTCATATTCACCACCGTCATCAAGGGCGCCGAGGGATACATAGCCGGGTACATGGCGGGCGACCACGACACGAGAACCATGAAGAAGACAGTAACGGCGTGGCTCGTGGGAGGCGTCGTCATGGTGGGCGGCTACTTCATCGTACAGGTCTTCATGTACGGGTTCGCAGCCGCCCTCAGCGAACTCCCGTTCAACATGGTCCAGATGATCGTAGCCGGT
>CAZBUI010000053.1:8978-11917 GCA_964495055.1 uncultured Candidatus Bathyarchaeia archaeon
CGGTGTCGTGGGCGTACCCATATCCAACGCACTGAAGGACAGGCTGGAACTCTAACCTCCCAAATATATAGAGCGGGCCCTTTCCTATTTCTGTGTCCTCGGCCGGGAAAGCAGCGGAAACCATCACCAAGATCGAGAGCTACGACCTCAGGATACTTCAAGCCATCGAGCTGGGGATGATACAGCACGAGGTCGTCCCCTTCGAGGACGTGGTCAGGTACAGCGGTCTCAACGAGGATGAGCTGGAGTACCGGATGAAGAGGCTCGACGAGCTGGAGCTACTGTACCGGCAGCAGGGCCCCTACCTCGGCTACATGATGAACTACAACGGCTACGACCTCCTGGCCCTCAACGCCCTCGTCAAGTCCGAGATCTTGGACGCGCTGGGCCCACCCATAGGCATAGGGAAGGAGTCCGACGTCTACGAGGCAGTCACCCCAGACGAGGTCAAGGTGGCCGTGAAGT
Source organism: uncultured Candidatus Bathyarchaeia archaeon (assembly GCA_964495055.1). Taxonomy (GTDB): domain Archaea; phylum Thermoproteota; class Bathyarchaeia; order TCS64; family TCS64; genus RBG-16-57-9. Next base: position 9,444 of record CAZBUI010000053.1, read on the forward strand.
TCCACAGGCTAGGCAGGACCAGCTTCCGCGACACCAGACGCAAAAGGGAGTACGTCGCAGACAGGAGGCACATCTCGTGGCTCTACCAGTCGAGGCTCGCCGCAGAGGCCGAGTACACCGCCCTCCAGATCATGCACGGGGCAGGCGTCTGGGTGCCTGAGCCCATTGACCAGAACAGACACGTAATAGTGATGCAACTCATCGAGGGAACCCAGCTCTCGGATATAATCAGCCTCGACGAGCCCCGGCTGTTCCTAGACGACATACTAGATGACGTGGGCCGTGCATACAGGGCCGGAGTTATACACATCGACCTCAGCGAGTACAACATACTGGTGGACACAGAGGGGATGGTGTGGATAATCGACTGGCCCCAGTACGTGTCGGCTGATCACCCCAACGCCTTAGAGCTCCTGAAGAGAGACATAGGCAACGTGGTGTACTATTTCAAACGAAAATACGGACTAGAATACGACTCGGACCAGGCGCTGAAACACGTACTAGGCTAGTCTTTCAGCGTCATCTTGACGTCTAGGGCGCTTACGCCCTTGCCGTCGTCGTAGACGAGTATCGGGTTGATGTCCAGCTCCGCGAGCTCGGGGAAGTCCCAGACCAGTTCACCGATCCTTAGTATGGCGTCCCGAGCCGCGTCTATGTCGGCGGGGGCCTGACCGCGGATACCCTCCAGCAGCGTGTAGCTGCGGGTCTCCTCCATCATCTCCTGGACCTCCCTCTCGTTCATGGGGGCCAGCCTGAAGCTGACGTCCTTGAGGAAGTTGACGTATATGCCGCCGAGGCCGAACATCACCATGGGCCCGAACTGGGGATCCCTGCTCATGCCTATTATCATCTCACGGCCCCTGGGCACCATCTTGTCCACCGTGATGCCGTAGATCTTGGCTAGGGGCTGGGCCTTCCGACTCTTACGCATTATCTCCTCGAACGCGATCCTCACCATGTATGCGTTGTTGAGGTTCAGCTCGACGCCGCCGATGTCCGTCTTGTGCATGATGTCAGGCGAGACGATCTTCATGACCACCGGGTACCCTATCTCCTCGGCGAAGTCCACCGCCTCCTCGGCGTTCGTCGCCAGCTTGCTCGGCGGCGCGTTCACGCCGTACGCCTCCACCACTGCCACGGCCTCGTGAGGGAAAAGCACGTTCCTGCCGTCTTCCCTTACGTCGTCAAATACCCTCTTTACCGCTTCCCTGTCGATGTCCTCATACACAGGAGGCTCAAGCTCGGGGAGCTTTAGGTGCCGCGAGTACTGGTACAGCGCGTTCAGCGTCTTGATTCCCTTCTCGGGGAAGTTGTAGCAGGGGACGCCGTTGTCTTTTAGGTGCTCCGACGCGTCTGCGACCCAGTTCCCTCCCATGAACACCGATATCATGGGCTTCTCTGGGTACTTCTTAGACAGATGGACTACGTGTTTGGCCGTCGTAAAGGCGTCCGTCATGGCCTGGGGCGTCAAAAGAACAACCAAACTGTGGACGTTCGGGTCCTGTAGGGCGCACTCGACGGCCACCGCGTACCTGTCAGGCAGCGCGTCTCCCAGGATGTCTATGGGGTTCCCGGTGGAAGCCGCCTCGGGTAGGCTCTCCTCCAGCTTCTCCACCGTCTCCTCCGAGAGCGACGCCATCTTGAGGCCCAGCTTCTCCACCAGGTCGGTGGAAAGTATTCCGGGTCCCCCGGCGTTGGTTACTATGGCTATGCCCTCGTCCTCGGGGAGGCTCTGCTGAGTGAATGCTACGGCGTAGTTGAAAAGGTCCTCCATGTTCCCCGAGAGTATGACCCCCGCCTTGTCGAACGCCTTCTGGTAGGCGAGGAAGCTACCCACGAGGGCGCCCGTGTGGCTGCCCGCCGCCTTGGCGCCGGCACTGCTGGTGCCGCCCTTAACCACGAGCACCGGCTTCTTCTTGACGACTTTCTCGGCCACCTCAAGGAACCTTCTGCCCCTCTCGATGCTCTCAAGGTACAGCAGTATGACCTTGATGTCGGGGTCCTCCGCCATGGCGTCTATGAAGTCCACCTCGTCGAGGTCCGCCTTGTTGCCGAGGCTGATGATGCTGCCGAACCCTATCTCCTCGGCTATTATCCAGTCGAGTATGGCCGTGCCTAGGGCGCCGCTCTGGGTGATGAAGCCTATGTTGCCCTTCTTTGGGAGAGTGGACGCGAAGCTGAGATCGTAGGGCACGTGGGTGTTTATTGCGCCCAGGCAGTTGGGTCCCTGCAGCTTCATCCCGTACTTCTTCACGGCCTCCACGAGCTTCTTCTCAAGCTCGGCTCCCTCGGGCCCCGTCTCCTTGAAGCCGGCGGATATGACTATGAGCGCCTTCACGCCCTTCTCACCGCACTGCTCGACCGTGGAGATCACGTACTGGGAGGGTATCGCTATCACCGCCAGCTCCACGTCGCCGGGCGCGTCCAGCACGGACTTATAGGACTGCTGGCCGAGAATCTCGCCACCCCGCACG
>CAZBUI010000054.1:0-11879 GCA_964495055.1 uncultured Candidatus Bathyarchaeia archaeon
ACTATGCTCATGCTGGCACCTAGGTGGCCGCTGCCTGCCTCGGCCACCATCTGGAGGACCTTCCTCCTTATTTCCTTCAGCAGCTGGCCTAGGGGCTTTACCCCTGATTTTGTCTGGACCAGGTCCCCAGCCAGAATGGCCTCGTCCTCTGTCGTGAGGTTCGTCACGAACATGCCGAGCTCGGTGAGCTCGACCCCCTTGAACTGGGATGGCTCCCCGTAGTCGATGAGCTTCAGGCTCCTTAGCGCTTGGGCGTGGAACCGCAACTCCTCCATGGGCACGTTGTACCTGCGGCTCACCTCACGGAGAACCGAGGTGAGGGAGGTAGGAACCCTGGGCACGTTTGTCAGAATGAAGACTTGGTCCTTGGATATGGTTCGAAGAACTATTCGGCGTAGATCTTCAAGCTGGCTCTGGTTTAGCGAAATTGGCGCATTGATGACACCACCGAATGTACGCCTTCAACTGTGTCTCAGCATATAAGATTATTGGGTGGGAGGAATTACCTATTCTGTTTGTAATCAGTCAAGTTGGGTGGCCTCGAAATCGGTGACCGTGTCCAGCTGCTTGGCTCGTTTGACGAGGTCCCCTAGTTCCCCAATCACGAGTTCGCCGTAGGCGTTCCAGACCCCCGAGACCTCGTCGTGGTGTAGCTCGTCCAGCGCGTTGAGGTTGACCTGGGCGCCTATGACCTCCGTGAGCTTCTTCAGTGAGCCCGGTACGTCCTTGATCCTCGCCCTTATGTGGACGAGGCCGCTGTCCGGGGGGAAGAAGTCTATGAACATCGCCCTTATCCTAGGCCACGCCTTCAACACGGCGTGCTTCGCCTTCCTCACCTGCGCCTCCGCGGCCTCGCTGGAGACCACCCTCACCCATTCCCCTTTGTCCGCTTCAACTAAGTAGGTGGCTGAGAGGTTAAACGAGACCGGGAACAGCTCAGTTATCTCCCTGCTGGTAACGAAACCGCCCATGTCGCTGATCTCGGCCATCACCTCGTCCGGTGAGGCTCCCGAGTCCGCGAAGTCTACGAGGAACTCCGAGACCCATATGTTGCTGAACCCAAAGGCACCCCCAGTCAAGATGTTGAGCCCCCTCTTACTGAACAGCTCGGTGACGTCTGCCAGGCTCCCCCTGACGTCCGTCAGGAACATCCTGAAGTAGCTCACCGTCGAGGTCAGCCTGAGGGGCGAGAGAAGCAGCCTGCCCGTCTCTGGCTCCATGTAACCGAATAGGGTCTGTCCTGGGAAGACCCCTATCACGCCGCCGACCTTCGGCGGTATCCTGATGCTCCAGCCCTCGTCGGTGAACTTGACGTTAGAGTGTTCGCAGACGATCATGGCTCAACATATCGCGTGGTCAGATAAATTGTTTTCAATGGGCGGCTCTGGGAAAACTTTTACAGGCAAGAATCTAGAGACCGGATGGGAGACGTTGAAGCACATAGTCCTTGACACGGACCCCGGCGTGGACGACGCCCTGGCCTTCCTCATCGCGTTCGGCAGCCCTGAGCTGAAGGTGGAGGCCGTCACCACGGTCGCTGGGAACGTCAGCCACGAGAAGGGTCACAGGAACGCCAAGCAGCTGCTGGAGTTTCTGGGGAGGCCCGACGTCCCGGTCTGCCGGGGCGCCGAGACGCCGCTGGTGAGAGGGCTCAGGCACGCCGAGGGTGTCCACGGCGAGACAGGCCTAGGAGGTGCGTCCCTCCCGGAACCCGAGATGGAGTCCGACAGCAGGAACGCAGTCCAAGTGATCCACCAGAAGGCAGATGAGCTGGGCAAGGACCTGACCCTCGTCGCGGTGGGCCCCCTCACAAACATCGCCGCCGCCTTGGTCGGCGACCCCACGCTGCCGTCGAAGGTGAACGGCCTCGTCATGATGGGTGGCGCATACGGCCTAACGCCCTACGGGCATGGGAACGTCAGCCCGGTGGCGGAGTTCAACGTCTGGCACGACCCGGAGGCTGCGAAGATAGTGTTCAACAGCGGAATCCCCATGGTCTGCGCGGGCCTCGACACCACGACCCACCCCGATTACCGGATGAGCGTCGAGACTTTCAGGGAGATAGAGGCGATGGACACCAGGCGGTCCCGACTCGTTGCCGACCTCTGCAGGGGCATAGTGGAGCGGTTCAAAAGGTTCAACCTCCACGACCCCATGGCCGTGGCGTACCTCGTCGACCCCACGATCTTCAAGACGAGGAGATGCAGGGTAGACGTGGAGACCTGCGGGGAGCTGACCAGAGGCATGACCGTCGTCGAGAGGCGTCACGGCAGGAACGTGGAGGCCGACGCCGAGGTCATCGTGGCGGCGGACGCCGAAGGCTTCCACAGGCTCATAATGGAGAGGGTGGTCGAGGGACGTGACGGTTGACCTTATCTGCTGCGGCGCCATAAACTGGGACATCAACCTCTTCATGGATAGGCTGCCCCGTACCGGCGAGGAGGTTCCTGTCAACGAGATACACCGCGTCTCGGGGGGTACCGCCGCCAATGTCGCGGTGGCTGCGGCTCGGTTGCTGGGGCAGGGACGCGTCGCGTTCATGGGCGCGCTGGGGGAGGACTCCATCGCCGAGCAGCAGATACGTATTCTCGGGGAGGAGGGCGTCGATTTCAGCGGTGTCCTGATAGTCCCCGGCGAGGAGTCGGGGCAGGCCTACATAAGCATAGGCACCGACGGCGCCAACGAGATACACACCTACTTCGGCGCCAACCTCAGGTTAATGGGCAGCCACTTCCGCGACAGGGAGCGCCGCGACCTCATCGAGAGCGCGGATGTTTGTGTGATAATGGACCCTCCTCTGGAGGCCGCGGAGGCGCTCGCCGCCGCCTGCAGGGAGAACGGCGTCACCGTCATGTGGGACCCCGGGGTCTACGTGGAGCACGGGCTGGAGAACCTGTTGTCCACCCTGAGCAACACGGACTACTTCATACTGAATCACCTGGAGTACGAGAACCTGCTGGGCACAAGCGATCCCCGGCGGGTGATGGAGAGGCTGGACCGGCACGTCGGCGGCGTCAAGGCTGTAATCAAGCAAGGCTCGGAGGGCTCCACCATCTGCCTGGGCTCCACGGGGGCCACCGTCTCCATGGAAGCCGTGCCCCTAGAGGAGCTGGGGCTCAGGGTGGTGAACACGGTGGGCTGCGGCGACGCCTTCATCGGCGGCTTCGCCTCCGCCAAGGTGGAGGGGCTCGACGACGTCGAGGCGCTGAGGCGGGCGACCGCGGCCGGCGGCTTCAAGGCCACCCGGAAAGAGACTCGGGGCGGGCCCACGGCTGGGGAGCTGAGGGGGCTGCTGGAGAGATGGAGGGCTCTCCGACCCGGGTCAAGGGCCGGTGATTAAGGTTATAAAACCCCAGCCCCTGTTCCTAGTAGCATGAAGCACTTTCACTACACCGAAGTAGAGAACCTGGACGTACCCGAGCCTGCGGAAAAAGTCAAGATCAGGTGGCTCATCAACGAGGAGACCGGCGCCCCAAACTTCGCCATGAGGCGTTTCGAGGTGGCGCCGGGCGGCAGCACGCCCTTCCACAACCACGATTGGGAGCACGAGGTATACGTGCTGGAGGGAGACGCCGTCGCGGTCTCCAAGGACGGGGAGACGCCCATCGGCCCGGGCAGCGTCCTGCTCGTGGAGCCCGACGAGGTGCACAACTTCAGGAACACGGGCGACAAGCCTCTCGTGTTCCTCTGCTTGATACCTCTCCAGAAATAGCGTTTCTAGGCTTATTTACCCGTTTTTAGCTCATTTTTTCCATTGACTCCCGTAAATTTACTGGGAATCCATATTCCTTTTTAGTAATACTCCGCGTTGAGAGAACGAAGAACATGAATCGCGGATACTCATCTAGAACTGTAAACCATGTTTGTAGGGGTGCCCTATACACTCTAGGTTATAGGGCATATCCGCCGAACGATTGTCTCAGTAGGGGTCGATATTGAAAAGCAGGCGATCTAAGCTCGAAATATACCTAGATGTGCTCAAGGTGATCAAGGAGGGCACGAAGAAGCCGACACGCATCATGTACGGCGCCAACCTATCATGGAAGCTGCTGCAGGGGATCCTATCCTCTATGGTTTCCCAGGATCTTATTCTTGAGGTCGACGCGTCACAGTCGAAGGACAAACGGACAAGCAGGTACTACGAGATTACCCCGAAGGGTGATAGCGTTATCAGGTACTTTGATCGCGCCAAGGGTCTCATCGAGATAGATGAGCCGGACTTCAACCCCCTCCAGATTGCCCGGGGACGGTAAAGGCCCCCTAATTTTTTATAAAATATGATGGACTAGAGTTCCAGTTTTTCGCCGTACTCGTCGCCGTGGAACAGCTCGTCGAAGGCTTTTCGTCCGCGGGGCTCAGGCTTCTGGTCCGGGACGCCTATGGGCAGGAGGCAGATAACGTTCATTTCCGCCGGTATCCCCAAGAGCTTCTTCACCTGTTCCTCGTTGAAGGCGCCTATCCAGCACGTACCGTACCCCAGCTCCCACGCGGCCAGCACCATGTGCTCCACAGCCGTCATGACGTCGCACTCCGCCCAGCGCTCGTAGATCTCCGGGTTCTTGGGGTCCATCCCCAGTGCCGCGACTATGACTCCCGCGTCGCTTACCCACGTCTGGTTGCGGGCTGCGACCCCGAGCCTCTTCCTCAGCTCCGGGTCCCTGACTACGACGAACCTCCAAGGCTGCCTGTTCCCGGCGCTGGGCGCCAGCCGTGCGGCCTCAAGTATCTGTTTGAGGTGCTCGTCTGGGACCGGCTGCGGCTTGAACCTCCTCACGCTTCTACGGGTCTCGATGGCTTCAAAGACGTTCATTGCACCGGAACAAGTGGAACGACGCGATTTAAACCAAATTGAGATCTTGGGCTCAGCTTTTATCCTAGACGGCTTAGATCAACCCGTGAAAGGCATGAGGATAGCGGTAGCGAGCTTCAGCCATGAGACCCTCACCTTCTGCCCCGAGATCAGCACCCTCGAGGCGTGGGAGGCGGGCGGCATAAGGTACGGCCCCGACGCCCTGGACACTGAGGGGGAGGGCAAGGGCTACATAACCGGCTACAAGGAGGCGGCCATGGACCAGGAGGACGTCGAGCTCGTCGGCATACTCCGAACGGGCTGGCCCAAGCTGACAGGGTACGGCAGCTGGATCACGACGGAGGCGTTCGACGTCATCATGGGGCGCATAGTGAGCAGGCTGGGGGAGCAGGTGAGCGGGGAGGGGGTAGATGGGGTGCTGCTGGCGCTGCACGGCGCCATGGCGGTGACCAACGTGCCCCGCCCTGAGGCCGAGATCGTGCGTAGGGTTCGTAGGGTTGTGGGCGACGTCCCCATAATGGTGACCTTCGACCTCCACGCCAACGAGGATGTGGAGATGGCCAACGCTGCCGACGCGGTGTTCATTCTCAAGACCTACCCCCATCTCGATAGCCATGATATCGGGTTCACCGCCGCGAGGTGCATGATAGAGACTTTGAGGGGCGGCTTCAGGCCGGAGATGGCGTTCAGGAAGCCCGGCGTCGTCAGCGCGAGCATCTCCCAAGCCTCCGAGTACGACCCCATGAAGAAGGTGTACGACAGGTGCCGGGAGTGGGAGGGGAAGGGCGTCTACTGCGCCTCCGTGGCACCCGGGTTCGCTTACGCCGACGTTCCGGACCTGGGCGCCAGCGTCTTCGTGGTCACGGACGGGGACAGGGGGCTGGCCGAGGAGGCGGCTCAGGATCTCCACGACCTCGTGTGGAGCCTCCGCGGCGAGCTGACGCGGAGCCTGCCCGGGGCCAGGGAGGGCGTCGCCGAGGTCATCAAGATGGTGGAGGCGGGGAAGAAGCCGGTGGTCATAGCGTACCACGATGACAGGCTGGGGGACGGCACCCACGTGCTAAGGGAGCTCCTGGATCAGGGAGCCGTTAACTGGTGCAGCACAGGCATCGCCGACCCTGAGGTTTTGAAGACGCTGAAGGAGAACCACGAGGTGGGTGACACGGTGACCGTGGAGATAGGCGGCTGGCTGGACCCCATCAGCGGAGACCCGGTGGAGGTGACGGGGGAGATCGAGTTCCTCGGCGGCGCCGAGTGGGTGGAGACCGGGCCCATGGGCAGGGGCGCCCACGAGAAGGTAGACCTGAGGGCTTCGCTGAACCTTGGGGAGAACAGGCATGTCGTGATCACCGAGAGGCTTTCGGCTCCCATGAGCGCGGACCCGTTAAAGGCGCTGGGCTTGGATGTGGACGGCTTCGACATCGTGGAGCTCAAGAGCAGGGTCCACCACAAGGCTTGGTGGGATACGTGGAGCGCCGTTGACTACCCGGTGGACCCGCCGGGGCTGGGTCCGGCGGACCTCAGCATACTGGAGTATAAGAACATGCGGTGGGACGCTTACCCCACCGGCGGCAAGTACAGGGAAGGGTAGCCGGTCACTCGACCTTCACGGCGAACCTGAGGACGGCCAGCGCCGTGAAGTTGATGGCTATGGCTACGTTGAAGACGTTGCCGAATCCTATGAGCTCGGCGAGGTAGCCCGCCACCACGGGGGCTATAGCGCCGACTATGCTACCGGGGAGGAAGAACAGGGCGTAGCCCAGCCCTCTCTGTCTTCGGGGCGTTAGCTTGGCCATTATGGCGCTCCGGGGCGCCATGCCCAGGGTGTTGGTGAAGCCGTAGGCGACGTAGAGCGCGGTGAACGCTGTGTTGCTGGGTATGTTGAAGCTGAAGGCGAGGAGGGTGAACGCGGCGAGGAGAGCCGTCTGCAGCCATCGTTTGTCGCCGTACCTCGCCGCCATGTAGCCGCCGATGGGGGCGGCCAGGAGGCCGGTGAGGGTGGTGGCGCTGCTTATGAGGGAGGCGAGGGCGATGTCCATGCCCCTGACGTCCTGGAGGTAGAGGACGAGGAAGCTTGCTATCATGCTGCCCCCCATGCTGCGGAGCGCGGAGTAGACGAAGAACATCACGAGGCTGGCGGTTAGGAACTTCTGGGAGTCACCCTCCTCCTCGGGTTTCGAGTCGTTGAGCTGTTTCTCCTCGGGGGTCTCCTCTTTTATGAAGAGCACCATGACGATGCCTATTACCATGGGTACGGCGAGGACCAGATAGACCTGTCTCCACTGCCAGGCTAGTACGCCGACTAGGATGCTTACGGTCAGCGGCCCCATGGCGTGGCCGAGGGTGCCGCCGGCGCCGTGGAGGCCCAGGGCCTTGCTTCGGTCCCGGGGCTTGAACTGTTTGGTGGTGTAGCTGTAGCTTGCGGGGTGGTATATGGTGGTGTTTATGTAGACCAAGCTTATTGCGGCCACAAGCATTACCGGGTTCCGTGCAACTCCTGCGAGTATGGCGCCAGCGGCGGCGAACGCGAAGCTGAGGAGCAGCATCTTCTTGCTGCCTATTCTGTCGGTTAGGAGGCCTGTGGGTATGGCGAGGAGGGCCTGGCAGAGGGGAGGGATGGCGGCTATGAGGCCGAGCTGTTGGAGGCTTAGGCTGAACTCGTCTCTTAGGAGGCTGAATATGGCTGTGTGGATGCCTCCGAATACGTGGGTTAGGGTGTGGGTGACGGCCATGGCTACGAGGCCGTAGCTCAGTAGTTTGGCGGGGTTGCTTTGTTTTTCCTCCATGCTTGGATCGGGTATAGGGGGGTGGCCGGTATTTAAATTTGGCTAAGCGGCTTTGTGTCGTGTGGGTTGGTATTGTGGGAATTTTTTTTGTTAGCCGACATTGAGGATGTTTAGGAGTATGTTCGCGGATTTTCCGAGTATGTAGGTGAGTGTGGCTAGGACGGCTCCGCCTGTGACTAGTTCGGTGACTTTGTCTCTGACGTTGACTTCGGCGGCTATGGCTGCGAGGCTACCGGCTACGGCTAGGAGGGTGAAGGTGATGAGTATGGATGCGAGGATGCTGACGTTTACGGTAGGCCGAGGAGGTATGGGGGGAGGGGCAGGAAGGTGCCTATGGACTTGAATACGCCGGCCCAGGCGGCGCTCTGCATGGGGTCGGGGAGGGCGCCCTTGATGCCGTACTCCTCCTCGGCGATGATTGACTCGATGAGGTTCTTCTCTCGGGCCTCCTCTGCGATGAGGGTGGCCAGCTCCTCGTTGTAGCTGCGTCTGAGCATGTGTTTCTTGACGAGGTCGGCGTAGGCGTCGGGGGCGCATGTGCATGTGGCCTTGATCCTGTCGAGTATGTCCTGGTTGAGTCTGCGGCTTGTTCTGCCGAAGTAGTAGAACCCGACGACGGTGTTGAGGGCGCTGGTGATGCCAACGATGAGGCCGGTGACGCCGATGGCCTTGGGGTCGGTGTAGACGCCTGAGAGGCCGATGGCGGTGGAGAGGACGAGGCCGCCGCTAGTCTGGGTGAATATGGTGGCGGTCTTGCCTATGAAGAACTTGAAGTCGGCCTCGTACTCTGTGAACTCCTCCTCGTGGGCCAGCTCGGCGAGTAGGAAACGGGTGACGCCGTTGCGCTCCTCCTGGGAGAGGCCGCCTGTGCCGAGTACGTTGGCGTAGCTGTGCATCATCCTCCTCTCGCCGGACTCCAATAGCTTGAGGGTGAGGCCCAGCCCCAGGATCCCGTAGATGAACGCCAGCGCTTCCACATACAGCGTGCTGATCTTGACCTCGTCTGGGTTCTGGTCTCTCCTCTTCAGGAAGCCTGCCCAGAACGCGGCGTGGCCATGCTCGGCGGCCGTGAACTCCTCCAGTTTACCGGATATCTCTCTGCCTCTATACTTCTCGGCGAGCCTCATGTATATGGCCGCGGCCATAAGCTCAGACCTGAGGGCGTTTCTAGCCATCGCCGTTATCTGGGTCTCGGATAAGGCTTGTTCTTGAGGCATGTTGATGAGAATTTCTTATAATAAATTAAAAGGGTTTACCCCTGCTCTATCAGCTTGTTCCTAGTTACATGGAATAATAATGTTTTCTACCGGTGGAAGGTAGTTTATTCGTGAAATAAAGTTCCAAACGAGAATAAATCGTGCTAGATAATTAATCACATGGTTTTATTTTTATTCCATGCTGGTATGGGGTTCTTGATGTTCAGCTTCGTGGACGCGTTCAGGGACAGCGACATAGCCAAGAAGATAATGAGGCTCATCCAAGAGCTAGCAGACAACAATAAAAGATACAGGATCGTCCACGTCTGCGGCACCCACGAGGACACCATCACCAAGTACGGCATACGCAGCATGCTCCCAAGCAACGTCGAAGTACTCATGGGCCCAGGCTGTCCAGTCTGCACCGTCCCCCCCAACAGGATCGACTACGCCATAGCCCTCGCCCAGCAAGGCCACACGGTCACCACCTACGGCGACATGATGAGGGTCCCAGCCGGCCTAGGCAGCCTCCAGGACGCCAAGGCACGGGGCCACGACGTACGCATAGTCTACAGCATCCACGACGCCGTCAAGATGGCCGAGAAGACGGACAGGCAGGTCATCCACTTCGCCGTGGGCTTCGAAACCACCGCCCCCACCACCGCGTCCGAGCTCGTCGCCGGCCCGCCGCCCAACTTCAGCGTCTACAGCGCCCACCTCCTCATACCCCCCGCCATGATGGCCCTCATGGAGATGGGCGTCACCCAGGTGGACGGCTTCATAGACCCCGGCCACGTCTCCACCATAATAGGCGAACAAGGCTACAGGGAGGTGGCGGAGAAGTACCGTGTCCCCCAGGTAATAGCCGGGTTCGAGCCCCTCGACGTCCTCATGAGCGTCGCCATGATACTGAAGCAGATCAAGGAGGGCAGGACCGAGATCGAGAACAGCTACAGGCGCGCCGTCAAGCCGGAGGGAACGCCACGGGCGCTGAAGCTGCTGGATCAGGTATTCGAGGCTGAGGACGCGCCGTGGAGGGGCATAGGCGCCATCCCCCGCTCCGGCCTCAGGCTCAGGGACGAGTACGCCGAGCACGACGCCGCCAAACAGTTCACTGTAGAGACCGACGCCAGCTACGAGATGCCCCCCGGCTGCAGGTGTGGCGACGTCCTCCGCGCCATCATCTACCCATGGGAGTGCCCCCTCTTCAATACGAAGTGCACCCCCGACACCCCCGTCGGCCCCTGCATGGTGAGCCACGAAGGAAGCTGCTACATATCCGCCCGATACGGAGTCGAGCAGCCGTGATACGGGTCCACCTCCTCATAAAGGGCCGCGTCCAGGGCGTCGGCTACCGCGCCAACACCCGCCGCGTGGCCAGCCAGCTGGGCCTCAAGGGCTGGGTCCGCAACACGCCCAACGGCGACGTTGAGGTCGTGGTCGAGGGCAGCGAGGAGATGGTGGGGCGCCTCATACAGTGGTGCCGCCGGGGCCCTACGGGCGCCCACGTTGCAGACGTACAGGTGCGGTACGAAACCCCCAAGGGCGAGTTCCACGGGTTCACCATAAAACGCACATGGCCGTAGATTACTCCTCGCTCGTCTCCGGTTGAGACCCCCCCTAGTTTTATGGCAACGGTGACCACATCTATGACGCCGCCGATCATGTACGGATATACTTTGTTTACCTCGTAGAGGTATCCGTACGAGGTCGCCGCCGGCACCATTACAAGGCTCCTCAGTTCCCCATCAACCCCAGTATCCTGCCTCTCTTCTCCCGGGGCACCATGTCCGCCCTCAACGCGTTCAGCGCCGGGAAGAAGAGCGCTGTGCTCACCTAGAAGATCACGTTCACCATGGCCATCTGGACGAACCCCTAGACCGCCATGAACCCCAGCAGCGTCGGCGTCGAGAGGAGGTACGCCAGCACCATGGACCGCCGGCGGCCCAGCCGGTCCACGAGTTTGCCCATCGGGTAGCACACCAGTATGATGGCGACGGAGCCTATGGTGGAGATGAGGCCTCACTCTAGGCCGGCGACTCCCACCACGTCGTAGGCGAAGAGCGCGTAGAACGTGTCGAAGAGGGAGAACTCCAGGCTCATCAACAGGTAGACCAGGGCCACATACCTGATCTCCCTGCCTATGCCCCGTCAAGCCTCCACGATGGATCCCACCGACTCGCTGAACGAGGCCGCCAGCTCCCGGCGCTCCAGGCCGCCGCCCCCGTCTACAGTTTCCTCCAGATACCTCCAACGGATGCCAGTGATAGCCATCACACACACGAATACCACCGCGTAAACAGCCCTCATCCCCGGCACCAGTCCATACCTCCCCACAAGGTACCCCGAGACCACCGGCCCCATGAACGCGAGCAGCCCCGTCATCACCCAGATGAGGCTGTACCTCAGGCCACGCCTCCCTGCGGGAGGCTGTCCGCTTCTATGGCCTCCAGGGCCGGCTGGTAGATGTGGCTCAGGCTCGAAACCACGACGGCCACCATTATCACCCTCCAGTCCCACGCGAACACGTAGAACGCGTAGCTCAGCGCCGCCCCGAACGTGAACACCCCTATCACCTTCCGCCCCCCATACCTGTCAGCGATGTACGCCCCGGGTATCCTGATGAAAGCCAGTATAACGTAGCCCACCGATGTCAAGAACCCCAGCACCAGCGGCGAAGCCCCCAGCTCCCGGATGCAGAGGCTCTTGAATGGGCCGAAGAGGCCGCTGGTGAACCCAAATACCATGTAGCTCGCCATGAGCACCATCAGGTTGCCCCGGAGGAACCCCAGCTCCTCCCTCACCCTTCCCAGCAAGGAAGACACCAAGGTAATAGACTACCCTACACGTAGATTAAAGACACGTGTAAGGCACCGCGGCACCTTCAAGCCTCCCGTTAACAGTCGTCGATACGAGAGGTGCACCACGTTTATATCTCAAAGCCCCTCCACCATAGCGAAATGATAGGCGAGCATCTCATCGTAGACGGCGTCATGGAGCACCCTCTAGGGAGACACGAGGTCGAGGACCTGTTGAGTGAGCTCCCGCCGAGGATAGACATGAACATCCTGGCAGGCCCTTTTATCG
>CAZBUI010000055.1:0-6159 GCA_964495055.1 uncultured Candidatus Bathyarchaeia archaeon
TATACCTTGGGAACGATCCTAATGTCTATGCGGATGAAGTGTAGCAGTAGATTGTTTATTATTGCAGGTTACCTGTAGCCCTGGGTTTTTTGGGTGGGTTTGATCCTTGCTCTCCGCAGCAGGTTGGCATTGGTGACCACTGTTATGCCGCTCATGGCCATCGCCATCTCCGCTATCACGGGGTGGAGGAAACCCAGCACCGCCAACGGGATCGCCACCACGTTGTAGAAGAACGCCCAGAACAGGCCCATCCTGATCTTGTCGAAAGTCGCGTGGCTCAGGTTGATGGCCGTCACCAGCCCAGAAAGGTCGCCCCGCACCAGTATGATGTCACCGGACTCGATGGCGATGTCAGTGCCCGTGCCGATGGCGACCCCCACGTTGGCCTGGGCCAGCGCCGGCGCGTCGTTGATACCGTCGCCCACCATGGCAACCATCCCGTACCGCTCCTGGGCTTCCATGACCACACGGACCTTCTCGTCGGGCATCACCTCCGCGTACACCTCCCCTATCCCGACCCTGGCCGCGATGGCGTCAGCCGTGTCCCTGTTGTCCCCCGTGAGCATGATGGTCTTCAGACCCATGAATTCTAGCTCCCGCACCGCCGCCACAGAGTCCTCCTTCAACGTGTCAGCCACAGCCAGCAGCCCCACCAGCCTCCCGTCGAGCCCCACCGCGACCACCGTCTTGGCCTCCCCCTGAAGCCTGTTGAACTCCACCTCCGCCTCAGCCGGGAGCCCCGACTCGACGAGGCCCGGCTTACCCACAGCCACCTCCACCCCGTCCACCGACCCCCTCACGCCCTGCCCCTTCAGCGCCTGGAAGCCCTCGGGCTGGCTCAGCTCCATCCTCCGCTCCACCGCCGCCTTCACAATGGCCCGGGCCAGCGGGTGCTCCGAGCCCTGCTCCAGACTCGCCGCGTAATAGATCACACGTTCCTCCGGCGTCTTCGGGTCCACTGCGACCACGTCCGTCACCTCGGGCTGCCCCTTGGTGATGGTCCCCGTCTTATCCAACACCACGGCCCGGACCTCCTTCATGGTCTGGATGGCCTCGCCCCGCCTGATCAGTATCCCATTCCGGGCACCCATACCCGTGCCCACCATCAGCGCCGTCGGCGTCGCCAGCCCAAGGCTGCACGGACAAGCGATCACCAGCACACTGATCATCGCCGAGATCGCCAGCATCGCCTGAGGCAGCCCCGTGTCCACCCACGGTATGAAAGTGTCGCCCCAGGCCAGCACAGCGTTCAGCGGCCCCGGCACAGCCAGCCAAGCCACCAGCGTGAGCGCGGCCACGCCGATGACCACCGGCACGAACACAGCTATGACGTCGTCAGCGAACTTCTGGATGGGCACCTTCGAGCCCTGCGCCTCTTCCACCATCCTCACGATCTGAGCCAGGAATGTGTCCTTACCGATCCGCGAAGCCTCCACGTGCAGCAGCCCCTCCTGGTTCACCGTAGCACCGATGACCTCGTCGCCCACGTGCTTCGAGACAGGCATAGACTCCCCCGTCGCCATCGACTCGTCCACGCTGCTCTCCCCGAACACCACGACGCCGTCCGTGGGCACCTTCTCTCCCGGCCTCACCACCATGACGCCGCCCACACTCACCTGCTCCACCGGCACCTCCCGCTCCCCGCCTTCTATTAGCACCGTCGCCGTCTTGGCCTCCAGCCTCAGCAGGCTCCTTATGGCTTGGCTGCTCCGGCCCTTGGCCAGCGCCTCGTAGTACCTGCCCGTCAGATGGAACGCCAGTATCATGGTGCTACTCCCAGCGTAGTTGAACAGCGGCGAAACGAAGCTCGCCGGACCCGTCAGCCACGCGATGGCGGTGCCCATGGCGATCAGCACGTCCATGTTGGCCGAGCCGTGGGTCACCGACGCGTAAGCCGACCTTATGATCGGCCACCCCACCCAGAAGACCACCGGCGCGCTCAGCACCGTGACCCCCACGTTGAACACCGCCTCGCTGGGCCACATGACCCCGAACAGCATCTCCGGCACCATCCACAGCATGATCGGCAGGGTCAGCGCCCAAGCCGTGAGCATCCGCCGCCGCACAGCCTTCAGGTTCTCCTGGTAGACGTCCACCTCCTCCTCCCCCGCCACGTCGTACCCGGCGCCCCTCACCGCCTCACGGAGGTCCAGTATGCTCACCCTCCGCGGATCGTACCGGACGAAAGCCTTCTCCGTCGCCAGGTTCACCACCGCGTCCAAGACGGCGGGCACCCGCTTCAACGCACGCTCCACCGCCGCCACGCACGCCGCACACGTCATACCAACGATGAGCAGCGTGACCTCCCTGCTCTCCTCCTCCGACGGCAGAACAGGCTCGTACTCCAGCTCCCTGATGGCGTCCCCTATCTCCTCCAGTGACACCTCCTCCGGGTCGTACTCCACGACGGCCTTCTCGGTGCCGAAGCTCACGTCCGCCGACTTCACCCCCGGCCTCCCGTGCAGCGTCTTGGAGATGCTCATGGCGCACGTGGCGCAGTGCATCCCCTTCACCGGGATCACCGCGGTCCTCGTCCAACCCTCATCCGGCTTATCAGTCACACATAAAGCTGGCGCGCGGCGCCATAAAAACAGAGGACCCCACCGTGGTTTAATACCCGCCGCGCCCCACCGCTATAGGAGATGACCACCGTAGAACTCAGGGTAGAGGGCATGAGCTGCGCCCACTGCGAGATGAGGGTTAGGAAGGCCGTGGAGGGCGTGGAGACCGCCGAGGCCGACCACAAAACAGGGAAGGCCACGGTCACCCTCAAGCCCGGGGCTACCGTGGACAAACAGGCGCTGGTGGACGCCGTCAACGCCACCGAGCTCTACACCGCGGAAGCCTAGTCTTCCTTCTTGAGCTTGCTCACGATCAGGGACCGCAGCTGGTCCCTTATCTCATGCTGCATGGCCTTGGTGCTCTCCAGATGCTCCTTGGCATCCTCGCTCCGCTGCTCGTACTGCACCATCTCCTCGGCCTTGTTAACCTGCTCCTCCACCTCCATCCTCAGCTGGGGGTTCAAAGTGAACTCGAAAGTGTGCTTGTACCACGACTCGGCGAGGCTGAACTCCTTGGTGCACTGGTTGCACCTGTACGTTATCGCCACCTCCCCAAAAGCTTGGTTGCAGCCGTCCAGGCACTTGTAGGGCTTCGAAGGATCCGCCCCGGCCCCCGCGTTCTTCACGAACACCCTGCCGCCGCAGAGGGGGCACACAGGCACGACGGTGACGTCGTCCGACTCGCACCGGGGGCACGTCGGCTTCACCCCCACCGGCTTCTTCAGCAGTATCTTGTTCATGGTGAGCAGCTGCATCACCTTGTCCAGGCTCTCCTGGGACATGTCTAGGAACATCGCGTGGTCCGGCTCGTAAAAGTGCAGGGTCCTCGACGCCGGCCTCAGCCCGTCTCCATCGGTCTTGATCATGAGCCTCAGCAGCCTCCGGGCCTTGGGCTTCCTGATTATGCCCTGCCGCCTCAGCCGGTACGTCTGCTCGGTGCCGAGCCGCCCCTCGAAGTCCTCAACGTACCCCACGATCTTCCCCGGTAGCTCCCTGAAGCTCTCCTTGGACTTCATCACGACGTCCACTGCCCCCATCTTCATGGCGTCGATGGCCACCTTGGGGTCCTTCTCCTGGGTCACCATCACTATGGGCACCATGACATCCAGCTCCTTGAGCCGCTCTAGGATGCCCAGCCCGGAGACGCCCACCAAGTTGTAGTCCAGCATCAGCAGGTCGTAGTTCTTCTTGAGGAAGATGGCGAAGCACTCCTCAGCCGAGCCCACGTGGTCCACTTGGATGGGCAGGCCCGACCGTTCAACGAAACGCTGGAGTATCCTGTAGTGGTTGAGGTTGTCCTCCACATACAGCACGCTGTATACCCTATCGCCCACGCGGATGCGCCTCCAGCCGATTCACGTCGGCTCACCTGAGCTCGCGGCGATAAAAAGCATTATTCGCCCATGTTCAGTAACACCGGTACCCGTTAGGCTTCTAGATCACCGGAGCCTGACCGCCGCCGCCTTGGCCTCCTCGGCCACGGAGGCTGCCTCGTCGGGTTGCCTCCCCTTGGGCAGGGTGAACCAGAACGTGGAGCCGAACCCCTCCTTGCTCTCCACCCCTATCTCGCCGCCCATGCTCTCCACGATCTTCCTGCATATGCTGAGGCCGGCGCCTGTGCCCGGGTAGTGCTTCTCGGTGGGGACCCTGCTGAACACCCTGAAGAGGAGGTGCCTCTGGTCCTCGGGTATCCCTATTCCGTTGTCGGTGACCGTGAAGATGTGATGGTCCCCGGCGTCGCGGTACCCCACCTCGACGCGGGGCGGCCTGGACTCGTTGAACTTGATGGCGTTGCCCACCAGGTTGGCGAGGAGCTGCTTCATCCACACCTCCTGCGCCACCACCAAGGGCATCTCGCCCACCTTGACCACGGCTCCGCATGCCTCCACCTGGCCGCCCAGGTCCTCCAGCACCTCACCCATGAGCCGCCCCACGTCCACCTCTGCGTAGCCCGTGTCCCTCCGGCCCACCCGGCTCAGCGTCAGCAACCCGTCGATGAGCGCCACCATCCTCTGGGAAGCCGTCATGACCCTGCCCAAGTAGTCCTGGCCGGCGTCGTCTAGCTGATCGCCGTAGTCCTCCAGCAGAAAGCTGCTGAAGCTCTCTATGGTCATGAGCGGCGCCTTCAGGTCGTGGCTGACTATGTGGGTGAAGTCATTGAGTTCCCTGTTGGTCTGCTCCAGCTCCCGGAGGCTGTCCTGCAACGTCTTCTCCGCGTTCTTCCTCCAAGTGACGTCGTTGACGGCGCTCACCACCTGCCAGACCTCGCCGTCCCTCACTATGGGGCTCCAGCTGTGGCTCACCCACCTCTCCTCGCCGTCGCACCGGACGCGGTACTCGGGTATGGCGCCACCCTCTCCTCGGAGGCTCTTGGCGTAGAACGTCTCCAGCTTGTCCAGGTCGTCGCCGTGGATCAGGTCGCCCCACATGCGGTGCCGGAGCTCCCCGGCCTCGACGCCGAAGACCCCTCGGCAACTGGGGCTGATGTACGTTATGCTGCCCTCGGGCCTGGTGAGGACGATGACGTCCTGGACGTTCTCCACGATGCTCCTGAACTGCTCCTCGGAGGCCCGTATCTTCTCCGTCTGGACGACGCGGTGAAGCGACTGGGACACCAGTGTGCCCAGCGTCCCCAGGAGGCTGAGCTCCTGCTCGCCGACGCCGCCGGTGACCCCTACTACGACGGCGCCGTGGACGTCGCCGAGCCTCAGAGGCACCACGACCCGGTCGCCCATGTCCACCGCCTGCTGGGCGGAGTCTATGATGCCCAGCTCGGGCATCTCCACGAGGCCGCTGGTGTGGACCGGGACCATCCTGCCTTCCCTATAGACGGTGAAGCAACAACCGTAGCCGAACACCCTCTCGACGATGAGGGCGGTCTTCTCGGCGAGGTCGCGGAGGCTGTCAGCCTCGCTCAGCAGCCCCAGGCTGCCCCTGAGCTGCTCCAGCTTCTCCTGGTACCGGCGCTGCGTGTCCAGCCTCCTGTAGGTGGCGGCGTGGCTCCGTATCCGCCTCGCCAGCAGCTGGTAGTGGCTGGGGTCGGGCTCCTTGCGCACGTAGTCGTCCACGCCCCGCTTGAACGCGACCTCCGCGACCACCTCGCTGCCCCGACCGGTGTAGAGGATGAAGGGGACGGAGGCCCTTTCCTTCACTCGGCGGCACAGCTCCATGCCGTCCATCCCCGGCATGACGTAGTCGGATACCACGCAGTCCACGGACTCGTCCAGCGCCTCGAGCAGCTCGGCGGGGTCGCTGAACGACTCGACCGCGAGCCCCGGGTCCGCGTCCTCCAGGAAGGTCTTGGCGAACAGGAGCTGGGCCTCCTCGTCGTCGATGTGCAGAACCCGCACCCTCTGATCCCGGCCGCCGTTCAATATGGCTTTGACTCGGCCAACGATGTTTTGAATATTATAGAGAGCTGCTCCATCAAATAGCTGTTAAATCCGCGGCCCACAACGGTATACCATGGAATCAGAGACGGAGACACTGTTCAGCCTCGTCAAGGAGAAGCACGGGGACAAGATCGCTTCTGATGAGCTTGAGGAGGTGAGGAAGGCCGTGGAGAGGCTGCTGGCCGAGGGGGGAGAGAGTGGGGGAT
>CAZBUI010000055.1:6169-11792 GCA_964495055.1 uncultured Candidatus Bathyarchaeia archaeon
AGGCCGTGGAGAGGATAGTCGAGTCCGCCGCGGAGCTCAGGGGGGTGGAGCTGGGCAACTGGGACGAGCCCTTCAGCGTCTTCAAGCCCTATAGGAGGGAGGGGGAATGAACCCGGTCTACACACCCCTCAGGGAGCTATCCAGGGGCGTTCGAGGCGGAGAGGTCTCGCCGGTGGAACTCGCCGAGACGTTCTTGGAGCGGCTGGAGAAGCATGGACCCACTCTCAACGCCGTTGTGACCCTGACTAGGGAGAGGGCCATGAGGCAGGCGAGGAAGGCTGAGAAGGAGATCAAGGAGGGAAAGCTGCGGGGCCCGCTGCACGGCATACCGTGGGGGGGCAAAGACCTGCTCTCCACCGCCGGGATACCCACGACGTGGGGCGCCGCCCCATACAGGAACCAGGTGTTCGATAGCGATGCCGCCGTGGTGACCAAGCTGGACGACGCGGGGGCTGTCCTCGCCGCCAAGCTGGCCATGATTGAGCTGGCCGGCGGCATGGGGTACAGGCAGCCCAACGCCAGCTTCACGGGGCCCTGCTCCACCCCCTGGAGCCCGGGGCACTGGAGCGGCGGCAGCAGCAGCGGCTCGGGGGCCGCCGTGGCCGCCGGCCTCGTGCCCTTCGCGATAGGCAGCGAGACCTGGGGTAGCATACTAAGCCCAGCCAACAACTGCGGAGTCGCCGGGCTGCGTCCCACCTACGGCAGGGTGAGCAGGCGCGGCGCCATGGCGCTGAGCTGGACCCTGGACAAGCTGGGCCCCATCTGCCTCACCGCCGACTGCTGCGGCATGGTGCTGGAGGCCGTCGCCGGCCACGACCCCGGGGACAGGTCCACGTCCAAGAGGCTGTACAGGTACGTGCTGAAGAGGGACGGCCTCAGAGTAGCGGTGCCCAAGGGAGTCACCGAGGGCGTCGCTGAGCCCGTTAAACGAAACTTCGACGACGCCATGATGGTCGTGGAGGACTTCGCCGAGGTAGAGGAGGTAGAGTGGCCTGAGTTCCCCTACGAGGCCGTCACGCGGACCATACTCAACGCCGAGGCCGCAGCCGCCTTCGACGAGTTCACCGAGCGTGGAGTAGCCCGCCGCCTTACGGCGCCGGAGTGCAGGTACGGCCCCTACGCCCGGACCGCCGTGCTCGCCGTGGACTACCTCAAGGCTCTGCGGCTTAGGGAGAGGATGGCCCGGATCGCCGAGGACGTGATGGAGGGCTACGACGCCGTGGCGGCGCCCAGCCGAGCCACCACGGTCCCAAAGATAGACGAGGAGTTCAGGAAATCCACGCCGGGCACAGCCCGTGACACCATGGGCGCATTGGGCAACGGCGCGGGGCTGCCAGCCATCTCGGTGCCCAGCGGCTTCGACGATGAGGGGCTACCCACGGGCATCCAGTTCATGGGCAGGGCCTGCGGCGAGAACCGGGTCCTCTCCGTCGCCGTGGGGTACCAGAGCCGCACAGGGTGGCACAAGATGCACCCAGAGAGATTCACGCCGTGACTGGGGACTGGGCTACATCTCCCTCACGACGACGGTGTCGCTCAGGTGGTTGAACAGCCTTTGGTTCATGTCTCTAAACATGAAGAACCCTATGAGGAAGTCTATGGACAGCAGGAACACCTTGCCGAACGCCTCTATGGCGGCGTCCATAAGCTCCAGCGGCCTCCCGTCCACCTTGGTGACCCTGAGGTTCATCACCTTCTTGCCCACGCTCTGCCCGTAGTACTGGTCCATGAACATGAAGTAGAGGAAGCCGATTATGTTGTCCACGCCGAACCTGACGCTCATCCCGAACATCCCGGGCTCCCCTGGGAGCCGGAAGAAGGCTACGATTATGGCGAGGATTATTCCGTCGATTATGAGCGCTATGAACCTCTGGGTCCAGGTGGCGAGCTCCACCACTCTCTCGCCCTTGGGGCTGAGGGCCGCGCCGCACTTGGGGCAGAAGGCGGCGTCCTCGTCGTGCTCGGCTCCACATCTCTCACAGTAAGGCAACTATGGCTCCTCTCGGTTTCACTTGGGTATTGCCAGCGTTTATTTTAAGAGTTGTTCAGAATCTCTTCAGAATCAAAGGGCTACAGAGGGACGTCCATCGACTTCTTTCCCGTCATGTACTCGACGTCCACCCTGCCGAACACCGTGGAGCCCAGCCCATCCGTGTTCAACAGATTCTCACGGGCCTCGGCGTCGGGCTCAAGCTGCCACAGCATCGTCCTCAGGGCTCGACGCTTCTCCCCGGGGTCCTCTATGAAGCTCGCCCTGCCCCTGAACATGACCGTGGCGTAGCGGTGGGTGCACTCCCCCTCGGCGTACCCGCGGTCCATGACCACCTGGCCCCAGACCACCGGGTTCGCCCTCATGTACTCCAATTTCTTTCCCTCCGGGGCGCTGTGGAAGTAGAGACAGTTCCGGTCCTCGTCGTAGCCGTGGCTGAGCGAGACCAGGTAGGGCTCGCCGCCCCTAGACATGGCCAGCGTCATGTAGCTGGTTTCCTTGAGCACCCTGCCCAGCTGCCCGGGGTCCATGAACTCCTTGTCGGCCCGCCTCATATGGTGACGCAACACAACCACGGAAACACCCGGCTCCGGCGGCTTATCAACCATGCGGAGACCATGAATCCCGGGTTTACAAAAGTTAAAAACGGGTGCACGTTGTTCAGTGTATGGGCCCCAGCCCGCTCACCCTTGACGCCCTCAGGACGTGTGTGGCGGTCGCCATGCTGGGCTACGGCTCGGCTAGGGACCTCCGCACCAGGGAGGTGCATGACCTCGTCTGGGTGGTGGGGGGAGGCGCCGGACTAGCTATAGACGCCGTCGGGCTGTTCCTAGGGCACCTCACCTTGCGTCAGCTCTTGACCTCGGTGGGCTTCATGGCCGGGGTGGCGCTGGTATTTGGGTACCTCAGGCTCTTCGGGGGCGCCGACCTCCTGGCCTTCGTAGCGCTGTCCATCATCCACCCTAGGCCCCCCGTCTATCTAGAGACCCTCTGGGGCTGGACGCCGCCCTTCTTCCCGTTCACCCTCTTGTCGAACGCCGCGGTCGCGGGGATAGCGACGCCGCTCATCGTCCTGGCCCGGAACCTGGGCGCCGCGTCGGGCGGGGCGCCCCTCTTCGAGAGGCACGGAGACCTATCGACGCCACGGAAGGCGGCGCTCATGTTCACCGCCGTCAACGTGAGCCTGGGCGAAGCCCGGGGGCCGCCCCACCAGTACCCGTTGGAGACGCCCGGCGGCGGCGTCAGGCTCAGGCCAGACATCTGGGACGACGAGAAGGCGGAGGAGACCTTCA
Source organism: uncultured Candidatus Bathyarchaeia archaeon (assembly GCA_964495055.1). Taxonomy (GTDB): domain Archaea; phylum Thermoproteota; class Bathyarchaeia; order TCS64; family TCS64; genus RBG-16-57-9. The sequence continues at coordinate 9,452 of CAZBUI010000055.1, forward strand.
GGCTTCTCCGGGAAAGCGGCGTCGAGAGGACATGGGTCTCAGCGACGCTGCCCTACCTGGTGCTTATCACCGCGGGGTACCTGCTCTCAGCGGCCTTCGGCGACTTGCTCCTCTGGCTGTTCGTGCTCCTCCGGTAGAAACCATTTAAACGGCGTCCACAACGTATCCACGCAGCTTCCTGTGAAGAAGAACCTTTGGAGCCCGCAGAGGAGGCGGCCAAACCCCCGTCACTTGCTCCATAAAATTATATCGATTCAGACACGTAATGGATCATGAGCCCCGGCGATGCCCCCGTAGGCAAACTTTTTCTACCGTCTCTCATGCTCGCGGGTTCGCCACACAGCCCGCCGAGACCATACTGAGCCTGCTGCTCATAGACATAGCTGAGAGCTTCGACACGCCGGTGGGCACCATGGGCCAGATCAGGACCACGGCGGCCATATTGACGTTGATATCCGCGGTGGGCATGGGCGTCCTCAGCGTCAAGATGCGTCACAAGACGCTGCTCCTCGCCGGGCGGGGGTGCTTCATAGCCTCAGGCATAGGCTGCAGCCTCGCCGGAGACTACACCGCCATGCTGGCCGCGTACTCGCTTTCTGGGATCGGGCTGGCCATGGTCGGCCCCATGGCGTTCGCGCTGATAGGTAGACACGTGCCGCTGGAGAGGAGGGCGAACGCTACGGCGTACTTCATAGCCGGGAACGCGTCTTCTTTCATGGTCGGCGGCCCCGTGCTCAGCTACCTGACACGGCTGGGGGGCTGGCGGTACGCGTTCCTCTTCTACATGCTGCCCATCGCGGCCGCGGGCGCAGCTTTAATCTGGCTCGGCGTGCCCTCGGAGGACAGCCGCTCCTCCGGCGGCGCCGGCTCGTACATGGATGGCGTGAAGACGCTTCTGTCCAATGGGTCCGTCCTCGCCTGCCTGCTGGGCGGCCTGCTGGCCAAGGCCACGTGGCAGGGAGTGATATCCTACGGAGTGTCTTTCTACCGTGACAGGTTCCAGCTGTCCCGGGGCTGGGCGTCGCTGGTGCTGTCGGGCATCGCGCTGGCGTTCATCTTCGGCGTGCTGGGCAACGGGCGGCTCATCAACAGGCTAGGCAGGAAGACCGTCACCTTCACCAGCTTCCTGTTGACCGGCCTGTTCTCGGCATTCTACATGAATCTCCCCCTGTTCACGGTCTCCGTCGTCGTCATACTGGTGATGAGCGTGGTGTCCGGGCTCCGCAGGAACGCCGGCCAGAGCCTTTCCTTGGAGCAGGTCCCACGGTACCGGGGCTCCATGATGTCCCTGAGCGCTGCGGGCGACTCGCTGGGCAGCGCCCTGGGGGCGGGCCTCGGCGGCCTGGCCTTGACGGCGGGGGGCTACGGCTGGTGGGGCTCGTCCTAGGCGTGCTGGGAGTCGTCTCGTCGCTGATAATAAGGCTCTACGCGGTGGACCCCACCGAGAAACCGGCATAGAACCCCTAATATTGTTAAATCGACACCGACGAAACAAGTACCATGAGTTTTAATCTAAACGAGCTTCAGGACACGGCCTCCGAAAGGGGTGAGCACTACTTCACGCGCGATAGGTGATCCAGCCCAGGCCGAATTCTATAAACATCTATATCACCAGCATTATCTGGTTCACCCTGCATCTGGATGATTTTTGAGTTTACTGCATCGATCTTGGTTACCTCAAGCATGGGTTTGAAATATTTTTGAAACCAGTTGCTGAGTTTATAGTGATGATCTTCGTCATCAGCGTATCTCTGGATTCTGGTTGACACCTTAGCTCTAATGCTATTTTTCTCGATTTGTTCACTGAAGAGGCCTGCGTCTATCTGGCTTTGGGACGCTGTGATGTAGAAGCCGATTGACTTCAGGTTTTCTACTTCAAGGTTTGATTCTCGATGGTTTTGGCCATACATGCAACGGTTCGAGCCACCTGATCATAGTTGGAGGCGTTTTTCACGTCGGGTGATAAAGGGCTGAAAAGTTTTGCCTCAATTACCTCGAACTGCTCTGCATCTGATCTCAGCATTAACCCTGATTTAGTGTCTGAAAGGATTGTAAAGTGGCCATATACTCCGTCTATGTGTGTTCTGTTCTCAGCTTGTTGGTCGCCTCTGAATCGTGGTTTGAATGGTGATGGTAGCTGTGCTTCAGAGAACCAGTTTGAGTTTTTCATTCTCTGGAACGGAAATGGCTCATATCCTCTGTGATGGCATTCTAGTAGTATTCTGAGTAGCCAGCCTTCGTTGAATATCTGGGTTGGTGGGAAATGGTTAATGTCAGAGTAGACCGAGTTCATTACATCCGTTAGTATATCAGGAAGCTTCATACTGATACCTCGAGTATG
>CAZBUI010000056.1:0-11723 GCA_964495055.1 uncultured Candidatus Bathyarchaeia archaeon
TGGGGCTTCATCAGGTTCAGGCGCGTGGGGGGCGCCGTGACCCGGACCATTCTGGGCCAACAGGTAAGGCTGCTCACCGGCGAGGGCCCCGTCGTCGGCGTCGTCGGCGTCAAGCCGGGGCACATCACCAAGCCCGAGGAGGCGCACAGGGTCCCCCCGGTGGAGGAGATGTACATCGACATAGGCGCCGACAGCAGGGAGGAGGTGCACAGGCGCGGCGTCGAGGTGGGCACACCTATAGTCTGGAACGCCGGGCCCGTGGAGCTGGGCGGCGGCTGCGTGGCGACCCCGGCGGCCGACAACAGGGCGGGGCTCGCCGCCGTGATCACCATTGCCAGGAGCCTCGGCTGTAAGCCCATACCCTCTACGGTCTACTACGTGGGCACCGTAGAGGAGGAGATAGGGCTCAGAGGCGCCGAGGTGGCGGTGCATGGCCTGGACGTAGACATGGCGGTGGCCATAGACACGTGCTCTGCCGGCTACCAGCCCGACGTAGACATGAGGGACATATTCTACGAGGTGGGGAAGGGCCCCGCCATCCACATAGCCGAGCTGGGCCTCAGGACGCGTCTGGGGAGCCAGGTGCTGAGGAGGTGGCTGGTAGAGGTCGCCGAGGCGAACGGCATACCGTACCAGACGGGCCTCATGTACGGGGGCACGGACGCCTCCGCCCTGCAACAGACGGGGGCGGGGGTCGCCTCCGTCAGCATAGGGGTGCCCAGGAGGTACAGCCACAGCCCCGTCGAGGTCATGAGCATGGACGACCTCCACAACCTGACGGAGATCTTGACCAGAGCCGTCGAGGATCTGACCAGCGACTTCAACGTTCACAGAATATGACTCCTCAACCCGGCTCAGATTATTACGTCGCCGTTCAGTGAGATACCCTATGCAGGGGCTTGAGCAGCGTGAGAGGAGGATGCTCTACGCGGCGCTCGCCTTGGCGGTGGTGGCCTCCGTGCTCTTCGCCCCGTCACTTCTGCCCCGGGGCGGCTACGGTGACGTCACCGTTCAGAAGGCCAAGCTCCTCATCGAGGACAAGCCAGGCTTGGTGATACTGGACGTGAGGACGGAGTCGGAGTACGAGGCGGGCCACATCATGGACGCTGTGAACATCCCCGTCCAAGAGTTGAGCGCCCGCTTCGACGAGCTGTCGCCCGAGGACGAGCTGCTGGTCTACTGCCGGATGGGGAACAGGAGCGCGCAGGCCGTGGACATCCTGCAGGACTTGGGGTTCACCAAGATATACCACATGGCCGAGGGCATCACGGGGTGGATAGAGGCTGGCTACCCGGTGGTAAAGCCTCCAACACTATTTTCTAGCACGTCTGTATAGTGTATAGGGGAAAAACCATGAAGCTAGTGACTTTTAGGGTTCACACGGAGGAGCGCGTAGGCGCCCTCAAGGGTGACGGGGTCGTGGACCTCAACTCGGCCTACGCGCTGAAGCTGAGGGAAGAAGGAGCTTCTTTGCTGAGGAGAAAAGCCGACGCCCTGATCCCCGGCTGCATGATCGGGTTTCTCGAGGGGGGAGACGAGTCCATGAAGGCCGCCGAGGACGCCCTCGCCTACGCAGAGAAAAACCCGGGGGCGGAGGGTATCGACGAGGAGAAGATCGTGCTGTCGCTGGACGAGGCGAAGCTACTGGCCCCCGTCCCGAGGCCGGGGAAGCTGTACTGCGCCGCAGCCAACTTCTACGACCACGCCACGGAGCGCATAAAGGACCCTGAGGAGCGGGAGAAGGCCATCGAGAGGCTCAAGAGCCTGAAGATCGACGTCCCGGACATGTTCCAGAAGCCCCCCACCCTGGTGGTGGGCCCCCGTGACCCCCTCATCAAGGTGAAGGCCACGGATATGATGGACTACGAGTGCGAGCTCGCCGTCGTCATCGGCAGGAAGGGCAAGTACATCCCCGCGGGGGAGGCTTATGACCACGTCGCCGGCTACACCATACTCATCGACGTCAGCGCCCGGGACCAGGGCTTCCCCCAGGACGTGGACTTCCCCATGTTCAAGCGGGACATCAACTGGACCAAGGGCAAGGGGATGGACAACGCCGCCCCCATGGGGCCGTGCATCGTCACCAGCGACGAGATCAAGGATCCGTATGATCCGCCGCTGAGGCTCAAGACACGGGTCAGCGGCCAGGAGCGGCAGAACAACACCTTGGACAACATGATCGTCCGGATACCGAGGATCATAGAGTACCTGAGCAACGGCACGACGCTGATGCCGGGGGACGTCATCGCCACAGGCACCGTGGCCGGCGTGGCCCACAGCTGGGGCCCCGAAGGCTTTCTCAAGGTCGGCGACGTAGTCGAGTGCGAGATCCAGCCCATCGGCATCCTAAAGCACATGGTCGTGGCGGAGAGCTAGGCTCCCCCTTTTTTACTGTAAACAGTTTTCTTTCCTCACAGCGGTTTTATGCACATGCCAGATTACATCAACATCAGGATAGGTGAATACAGGTTCAAGGCGGAGCTTCACGTGGACGAGGCGCCATGGACCTACAGACGGATGCTTGAGGTGCTCCCCATAACTGGAAAGGTTATACATGCGAGGTGGAGCGGGGAGGCCGTGTGGCTCCAGATGGACCCCTACGGCATCGAGGCGCCGCTGGAAAACCAGACCAGCCACCCGGGTAGGGGCGAGCTGCTGTACTACCCCGGCGGCGTAAGCGAAAAAGAGATACTCATTCCCTACGGCTCCGCGTGCTTCGCCAGCAAGGTGGGGCAGCTACCGGGCAGCCACTTCGCGACGATAGTCGAGGGCGCCGAGAGGCTCGCCGAGATGGGCGAGAAGACGCTTTGGGAAGGCGCTCAGGAGATCGTCATTGAGCGCGGGTGAAAGCAAGTTCACTTCTTTGGGCGGGTGACGAAGACTATTAGCCCGTCCCCCTCCTCGTAGGGCTTGCCGTGGTGGTCGCCGTACTCCTCGACCACCTCGTACCCCGTCTCGTCCAGCAACGCCCTCACACCTTCGGCGTCGTGGACGTAGATGTCGCTTCCCTCGTAGAACCTCTCTGCAACCCGGCCCTCCACCACGTGGTCGTACCACATGTCCAGCGACATGAGCCGTCTCTCGGGCCGGGTGACGTGGTACCCTGAACGAATGACCTTAGAGCCGTCTTCGAGTTCCTTCCTCTGGACGAACCAGCCTCTGTCCGCCTTCAGCTCTTTTACGAGGTACAGGTCGAACACGTAGCGGCCACCCGGAGCCAAATGCCTCTTGATGTTGAGCAGAGCCGCCTTCTGGTCCGCGGGGTCGAGGATGTGGTCGAAGCTGCAGCTGGGGAAACATATCATACCGAACCTCTCGGGGAGAGTGAAGTCCACGGCGTTCCCGAGGACCATGTGGAGCCGGGCCTGGGTCTCCGGGTCCTCCTCTGCTATGTTCTTTTCCGCGGCGTTGAGCATGTGCCTGCTGGTGTCTATCCCCCACGTCTCCACGCCGGCGCGGGCGAGGCGTATCGCTAGACGCGCGGTCCCAACGCCGAGCTCAAGAGCCTCGCCGCCGCTCCTCTTCGCCTGCTTCACGTAGAACTCGACGTCGTCCTTCTCTCCGAACAGGTCGTAGAACCTTTCGGCTCCCTCCTTGTAGCTCTCCATACAGGTTCACCTCTCTGCTCTGTTGTGGCCCCGATGGGTCACTGAGTTATGCGCCCATTACGATATAAAAGTGGTTCAAACCAGAAGACGTGCTCCCCGTGGGAATACAGCACTCCGCGAACGGTCTCTCCGCCCAGAAACGCGGCGGTAATCTATACAAGCCTTGGCGGCTAAGGGGTTTTATACCGTCGTTTCTCTTTCAGCTTGATGAACGAGGTAAAGTTCCTGAGGGACCAGATGAAGACCACCTTCAAGGGGGACTCGTGGCACGGCCCCAGCCTCATGAAGACTCTGGAGGGCGTCGATCTGGATCAAGCGAAGGCGCGCCCCCTGGGGGAGAGGCACACAATCTGGGAGCTGGCGGACCATACCACCTTCTGGCTGGAGGCCATCCTGGACGCGTTGAAGGACAAGGCCATGCCCGAACCGGCCCCAGGGATCGACTGGCCCAGCATGGGGAGTACCGAGGAGCATTGGAGCCAGTCGATTAGGCGTCTGGAGGCGGCGGTCAACATGGTGCTGGACGAGCTGGCCGGCTGGACCAACGAGGACCTGGAGAGGACGGTGCCGGGTAAGGACTACACGTTCAAGCAGATGCTGCACGGCGCCGTGCACCACAACCTGTACCACGCCGGCCAGATAGCCATCCTCAAGCGGAAGGTGTAGAGTCTAGCCTCTGGATCTCTATCACGTTTCCCTCGGGGTCGCGCATGTACGCGAACTCAAGCTTTCCCACCCCGGGTAGGTCCACTTTCACCACCTCGCCCACCATCCCTCCCCCCATTGCCAGGACGGCTTCCATGACGGCCTCGACGTCTTCGACGGCGAAGGCGATGTGCCCGAAGCCGGGCCTGTTGGGCGCCGGGGTGTCGGCCTCCGTCTCCTCGTCGTACTGGAACACCTCCAAGGTGGGGCCGGCTTCTCCGTGGCCCGGGAGCCTGAGGTGGACGCCCCCGATGTGGGCTCCGTTCAGCGATGTGGCCTTGTCCAGCCACCCACCGGATAGGTCCCTCTCGGGCTGCATTGGCTCGCAGCCGAAGACCTCTATGTAGAAGTCCGCCAGCCGCCTCCAGTCACGGGCCACGAGGTTCGTGTGGGTGTACTTCATCTCTGCTCCACCTTCTCCCTCACCGCTTCATATGACGCATAGAGCACTTCATAGGCGTGGGTTATGAGCTGCCTCATGGTTTCGTTGCCCCTGAAGCCCTCCGTGAAAGCCTTCCACCCGGTGAGGTAGTACTCGCGGTACGGCTCGGCTATCTCTCTGAGCCCGCTGCGTTCAAGCAGCCGCAGTGCTTTGGTCCGGTTCAGCGTCCACGCGTGCTTGGGGTCGGTGTACTGGCTGAGCACCCGGACCGGCGTCGGTGAGACCACCCAGCATAGCATCCTGAGCACCCGGTAGTACTCCAGATCGATGCGCTCGATGACATACTCAGGCAGGCGAGCCAATAACGGGGCCAACCCAGCAAGCTCCTCCAAGTCCCGCGCCCTCAGACTCTCCTCCGGCTCCTCCGGCTTCAGAGGCACCTCGCCGTAGAGAGGCTTAAACTCGGCGGGACTCTCGGGCAACCAATCGCCCCGGTTCTCCTTTACGACCATGATCTGGGGGCGCGGGATGTGCAGGTGATCCGGCCTCTTCTCCTTGAACATCTCCTCGTACAGGCGGGTCGTCTCCAGCGAGCAGAGGAACCCTTCGCGGTTCTCCTGGAACAGAGGCATGCCCTTCTTCGTGCCCACGTGGATGTCGATGTCGCTTATCACAGGAACATAGTCCACAGGCGACTCCCACTCTTTGATCCCGGAGCCCTTGAGGAGGGCGTACTCGACTCTGTCGCTCAGCCTCTCATGGATCAGTTGCCGCCAGACCTCGATGGCGGCGTCCACGTCTTTTCGCGCCTCTGCTAACAACTCCCCGTAGCTCATCGCGGTCACCGAGGAAATCTCAGTTTGGGGTTGATGATATATGGTTTACTGTTTCTGGGAGACGAGGATCATGCGGTATGAGTACATCTCGAAGGGGGATAGATCGAACTCGCCGTAACATACCTTGTATTCCCATCCAGCCTTCTGGATGAGCTGTTTCAGCTCGTGCAGGCTGTAGAGGATATGGTCCACGTGGAACGTCTCCTTGTGTTTTAGGTCTTCACCCTGCTTGACGTAGAATCTCCACGTGTTGTGCATCCGGGAGTCCTCCATGTTGAAGCGGCGTTCAGTGGTCTGTACTCTTCCATCCTCGTGGTATTGGACATCCTTGGCCTCGAAGTTTTTTATGATCCAGTCACGGTTGGCGATGTCGATCACCAGTATCCCACCCGGCTTCGTGAGGGCGTGAAGCTGCCTGATTATGTCCAGGTCTGTCTCCCGGTCGTAGTAGCTTAGGGACGTGAACATGTTTATAACGGCGTCGAAGCGCTCTGCGTGGTCTTTTAGATGCTCCTCGACTGATCTCATGTCTCCCTGTCTGAACTCGACATCGACGCCTCTCTCCTCCGCGAGCAATCTCGCCCTGTCGAGGAAGGTCTCCGATATGTCGAGCCCTATCACCCCGTACCCTTTCTGCGCCAGGGCTGTGCTGTGTCTCCCGATGCCGCATGCGAGGTCGAGGACAAGACCGTTCTCGGGAACGTTGTACTCTTTGAAGATTTTTTCGAGGCCATTGGCGTCCTCGATGCTACTCGGGATGAGTTCCTCGAGGGTAGAGACATATAGCTCGGCGAACCTCTCGAAGAGGCTCTCGGTCCAGTGCTTAGACATGGTTACCCTAACCCAGTAAGTAATCTGAAAAACTAAAAAGTTAGCCTCACGTGTCAGGTGCTGCAATGATGGGTCATGAAGTTGAACACCGGTTTTTAATCGTGTTTTTACGTGAGGAAAAGCCAATATGATGTGATCAGGTTTGCAGAAGGAAAAAGAGTTCACAGAGTACATGGTTGAACGTGGGAGCAGCCCAGAGCAGGTAAAGGTAGCCGTGAACGCGGTTAAAGAAGCCGTCGAGTACTTTGAGGCGGGGGGGAAGAAGCTGACCGAGGCGTCCGTGGAGGACTTCAAGGGCTACGTCCAGAGGCTCATGGACGAGGGCAGGAACACGGAGGAAACCCTCGTCGCGCTGGCACGGTACATCTACTTCCTCGACATGAAGGAGGCATGGATATACTTCGCCGCCATCCTCGGCGGCCGCAGCATACTGCCCTCCATCGCGGAGAGGCTGGAGGAGATAGCGGGCAGGGACGCAAAGGAAAAGGTGTTCAGCGAGGTTGAGACCCCGCCGCTGGGCTCCATGCCCGCGGCGTACTGCCGAGCCACCAAGAGCCTCATGGACGCGCTGGAGAAGGAGCTCAGCCCCGAGGTCTACCTCAGGGTGCTCGCCGGCAACCACCACAGGGTCAACCCCGAGAACTTCGCCAGACACAAGAGGTGGCTGGAGGAGCTGGGCAGCGTAGACGCGTGGCTCAAGAAGATGCACGACGAGGCCGTCGCCGAGCTGGAGCAGCACCTACGGGAGGACAAGGTCTGGTACGAGCAGGTCATCACCCCCGAGATCATAGAGTACGTCAGGGGCAGCCAGGAGGTGCTGTCCGGCGTCAGGGAAGGCGAGTGGATATACAACACCAAGTTCCCATACAGCCCAGCAGAGTACTTGGACGAGAAGGACCCGCTGATGAAGCGGTACTACATGTGCCACTGCCCCATGGCCAGGGAGGCCGTGCTGGCCGGCTCCCCAGAGATACCCGCCGAGTGGTGTTACTGCAGCGCCGGCTACTTCAAGCTCAGGTACGACACTGCCTTCGGCGCCGAGACCGAGGCAGAGGTGCTGCAGAGCGTCCTCGACGGCAGCAGCACCTGCAGGTTCAGGATAAGGATACCCGCGGACATCATGGAGAAATACGTCTAGCGCCCCTGGGCGAGAACCTTCTGCACCCGCCCTATCCTCCCATCTAGGAGACGGACCTTTATCCCCCGGGGGTGACGCCGGGAGTTAGTCAGGACGTCCTTGACCGTTCCCCGGGTCAGCTTACCGGTCCGCTGATCACGCTTAAGCACCACCAAGACCTCCGCCCCAGGCCTCACGTTCCCCCCCACCCGTCCATCTTCAGCCATAACAGCCCAACAGTAGCCCACCAGCATATAGACGCTTCGCCCAAACCCACCCCAGACAGCCTAAAAACAGTGAAACCCGTCCAACGCCATAATCATAATTCTCCCCAACCCAAACACGAAAAAAATCCCCGTAATACCAAGTAACCTGACACAAGACCCCAAACAAGAAAAAAGCCTAGGCGGGGCTCCTCTTCCCCGTCATCTCATCCACCCATATCTCCACCACGACCAGATCCTCGAACCCCGACACCTTCCCCAAGTCCAGCCTCCTCCCCTTGCCGAAAGCATACTTATCGCTGAGAAGACGCAGCGCCCTGAGCTTCTCCTCGGGATCCTCCACGATGACGGCGGTCCCCATGGCTATGACGCTCCTGTACCTCCAGCTGTACTCGCAGGGATCGCCGCCCTCCAAGATCTCGCCGCCGTCCACCTCGAAGCAGACACGGGGGTTACGCCGTATGTCCCTGACCTTCTTGCCGTCCCTGTGGGTGTGAAGGATAATCCTGCCGTCGGTGTACACGAAGTTCATGGGGACCACGTAGGGGCGTCCATCGACGGCCGTGCCCAGCCTGCCCACCTGACTCTCCCGGAGCACCTCCTCGATGACGGCCTTCTCCTTGATCTCCTTTTCGCTGCGGCGCATGGTTGACCCGACGTAAAACCGGCGCCGCTGGGCTTTATGGTTTCCCTCACAGGCAAGCCCGCATACGCCCAAGCACCTCAACACTGTCGAGACACACCACGGAACACGGTCACAAGAGCGCGCCGACCATCTAGGCTGTGGCGAGGCGACTCAGCCTTATATCTAACTCTGTGGATGCATAAGGGATTTAGTTGAGCGAGGAACGCAACTTCATGGTCTCCTTGAGGAGACAGGAAGGGTTCAGATTCGAGGTGGACTTCGGCCTAGAGGGAGTCGAGCCGCTCTACATGGATGAGCCTGATCCTGTGGGAGGTAACAGCGGCCCCAACGCCGGCAAGGTGCTGGCCGCAACCATGGGCAACTGCCTGTCGGCGAGCCTCTTGTTCTGCCTCCAGAAGGCCAGGGCGGAGGTGGGGGAGATCGAGGCCCGGGTGGAAGGCGTCATGAGGCGTAACGACGAGGGACGGTGGCGTATAGCCGAGATCGACGAGGAGATCAGTCCGGAGGTAGCTGAAGAGTATGACTCCCAGTACAGGCGCTGCCTGAGTCTCTTCGAAGACTTTTGCATCGTGAGCCAAAGCGTCGAGCAGGGAATACCGATCAACGTGAAGGTGAACCGGAGGTAGCTAACCGACTATCCAGGTGTGGCCGCACTTGGTGCACCTGAACTTCTCGACGCTGCGGTCGCTGCTGACTCCGGCGTGCTCGCCCAGGGCGACGGTGATGTTGCGGTATGCCTCGGGGTTGCCGCACTCCGGGCACGTCCGCTGCACTACTATGGCGCTCTCTATGCCGCTCATGACGTACACGGGCTCGGCTTCGCCGGCGGGGCCCGCCTTGACCTCTATGACCTGGACCTGCTTCGTCCACCCGCATCGTGGGCACTCGTAGCCCTTGACGCCGGCTTGCATGAAGCTTCCGCAGCGGTCACAGAACTCTACCATGTTTGTTCACCCAAGAACACTATCTAGTGTATATGGTTCAATATAGGATTTTACCCGAATACTAATTAAAAAGTACTTGTTACTAGGCAGACACACCATATAAATCACGGACGAGGTGCGGTTCTCGTGGGGTTTGCGGCCAACCGAGACGCCGCTACAGGTGTTGAAAACCTCGGAAATTCGAGGAAATTCTATGAAGAGACCCTTGGGCTTAGACTCGTGTAGACAGACCCGTTAACCCGTGTACGACGCGGGGCACTTGGCCCCTGTACATAATGGAGGATGAGCCCCATCCACCTGCGCTCAGCTTCACGGTCGAGGATCTATGTGAGGCGAAGTAGCGGCCTCTCGAGGGCGGCTACGACATCGTAGATGAACCTGAGGGTAGCCCTGCTTCAGGGGCCCCTCGGTCGTCGTCTTCGGCGTCATCGATCCCAAGTTATGGACGGGCTTCAGCGGCTTCTGCGTGACAGCGTCACGTACTTGACGGCGAGCTCCTCCGACATGCTCCTGATGTTCTTGGCTATGTCGTCCGTGGTGAGTATCCCCTCCACCTTGTCCTTCTTGTCCACAACCACCAGCCGTCGGATGCCGTACTCGTTCATCATGTCCACGGCCATGTCCACGTCGGCGTATATGCTGATGGCAACCACGGGCTTGGTGCAGATCTGGTCGGCGACGCATTTATCGGGGTCTCTTCCCTCCGCCAGGACCCTGTGAACGAGGTCGCGCTCGGTGACGACGCCGACGGGGAAACCGTCCTTCACAACGATCACGGAGCCGATGCTCCTTTGACGCATAAGCTTGGACAGCTGCGTGCACGGAGTGTCCGGGTCCACCATGACTGGGTCCCGGACCATTATGCTTGAGACCTTCATCTCATGTATTGAACAGAGTTGAAACTGGGAAAAATATCTGCCGGTCTACGCTTTCTCCACGGTGGGCGGGTCCCCGGGCACGACCCTGAGGCAGAAACCGAACCTATTGAGGGCCATGGCGAGGTGGAAGTCGCCTTCCACGAACTCGGGCTGCCCGGGGTCGAAGAACTTGGCGCCCTGGGGGTGCATCCTAATACTCTGCTTCATGGAGGCGAAGTCGGGTTCGAGCCCGCTGAGCCTCTTCTCTATGTACTCGGCTAGGCCCTCGTCCTCCGGGCTCTTCACCCGTCCTCCCCAGCCCATCGCGACGAGGCTCACGGTCTCCGGATTCTTCCTTCGGATGTAATCCACTATGGCGTCCGCCATGACGAAGCTGCCCAGCAGTATCCCCTCAGCCCCAGCGGCGTTGACTATGCCCTGGGTGCCCGCGCTCGTGGTCTGCACCACCGTGCGCCCGGTGAAGTCGACTCGGCTCACCTCGTAGGGGCTGTTCCCGTAGTCGAAGCCGGGGACCTTCCTGCCCTCCCGCTCCCCCATGAGGATCCAGCCCGGGTGCTGCTCCCTGAGCCTGAAAGCCTTCTCGAGGCTGCCCACGGGGTGGATTAGTTCAGCCCCGTTGGCCATGACATAGGCGGCCGTGGTGAACGCCCGGAACACGTCTATGACGACAGTGAGTCCCCTCGCCTTCTTTGAGCCCTCGATGAGGCTGAGACGCAGTATCTCCACGCTATATACCCCTGTTGACCTCTACTACGCCGCCTTTCAACACTAGGAGGATGTTTGCCCTCTCCTCCAGGACCTTGATGTCCCTTAGGGGGTCGCCGTCCACGACGATTAGGTCCGCCAGCTTCCCGGGCTCCAAGGTGCCGAGCTGCTTGTCCAGCCCGATGCACTCTGAGCCGGTCTTCGTAGCCGCCACTATGGCCTCCATGGGGGTGAACCCTGCGTCCACGAGGTGGGTGATCTCCTGGGCGTTGCCGCCGTGCCTGTTGAACGGGGTCCCGGCGTCCGTGCCCATGGCCACCTTCACGCCTCCCCTGTGGCTCCTCATGGCGTTCTTCCTGACCTCGTGGGCGATCTCCTCGGCCTTGTCTACGGCGTACGCCGGTATCCCGGCCTCTTTGCCTTGCTGCACTATGTTCCACCCGGCCACCAGCGTGGGCACGTGGAAGCAGTCCCGCTGGGCCATGAGCTTAACCGCCTCGTCGTCGACGAGGCTCCCGTGCTCTATGGTTTTGACTCCGGCGAGCACGGCGTTCTTGATGCCCGTGGCGCCGTGGGCGTGGCTTGCGACCGTCCTGCCGACACACGCCGCCTCGTAGACCATGGCTTGTATCTCCTCGAGTGTGAACTGGGGTGTGTCCACGGGGTCGGTTGGGGACATGACTCCCCCGCTGCTACATATCTTCACAAAGTCGGCGCCGTCCCTGAGCTGCTCCCTCGCCGCCTTGCGGCAGTCGGCGACGCCGTCGGCGATCCTGCTCATCCCCTCGTAGCTAAGGCCGCTGGCCAGGTGGAAGTCGGCGTGGCCCCCCGTCATGCTTATCACCTT
>CAZBUI010000057.1:0-11531 GCA_964495055.1 uncultured Candidatus Bathyarchaeia archaeon
GATGAAGGCGGCGGTGCCGTCATCGAGCCTGATGAAGAAGATACCCGTGGTGGAGCTCCTCGAGTCACTGTACCCCCGTGTAGGCTTTCTGGACGCCGTGGCGCTCACCGGCGGCGAGCCCCTGCTCCACAGGGGCCTGCCGGACTTCCTCAGGGAGGTTAAGCGGCTGGGCCTCGACGTTAAGCTGGACACCAACGCGTCCAAGCCGAGGATGCTGAGGAGAGTCATGGAGAAGAAGCTGGTGGACTACCTGAGCGTCCACGTGGTGGCTCCTATGAGCAGGTACCGGGAGGTGTCCCGGAGCCGCGTCAGGGTAGACGCCGTCAGGGAGGGCATCCACATGGTGAGGCGAGGCGGGGTGCCCCACGAGTTCACCGTCACCCCCGTGCCGGGCATCCTTGATGCACGAGACGTCTTAGAGGTCTCCCGTTTCCTCGCGGGCTCGAGGAGGCTGGTGATAAAGAGGTACAACCCCGCCGACTGCATGGAGCCGTTACTGCGGGGTGCGGAGCCTTATGGCGACGAGGAGCTGGATGCTCTGAGGGATGTGGCCGCCCCGTACTTCAGCGAGGTAGAGATAGAGAATCCGTGACTAGACGGAGTGCCTGCCAAGGACTTCGAGCACCTTCTCCGCGGCCCACTCAACGTACTCTGCGCAGTGAGTCTCGCCCCGCTCCTTCATCTCCTCGTACTTCTGCTTCCCCTCCGCCGTCCTAGTGTTTACGCCTAGAAGGTCGTAGCAGTTCACGTGGCCCCAGTGGCCCTCGAAATCCTGCATGATCTCCTGTGTTATCTCCCTCATCCTCTCTCGCTTGGACTGGAACTCCTCGGGGCTCTCCGTCCCCTCAGTGCCCAGGAGCAGCCCCACGGCCATGACCGAGCCGCTGACGGCTCCGCATAGACTCCCCCACCCGGCTCCGCCTCCCCCGAAGTTGGAGGCAAGCCTCATCACATCCGTGTCGAACCCCGGAAGCGGCTTAGACTCGTCGACCCTGATGAGGGTGCTCTCACAGCAGTTGAACCTGTTTTCTCCTCTCGTGATCATGCCCGTAATGTATCGTGGTGGATAGAAAAGTGTAACGCACTAGACGTAGACGGCTATTAGGCCCGTCTCTATGACGGCCGCTACTATCAGGAGAGGTACTATCCTCCTGACGAAAAGGGACAAGGACTCCTGAACGTACGTCTGGAGTCCACCGATCCTTCTCAGCCTGTTTATGAGCTGGTAGCCCAGACCCACCCCCATCGCCGCGCAGAGGGTGATGGCGGGTATCTCTATGATGCCGTGGGGCAGCAGGGTCGAGACCACGTAGCCCAGCCCCAGCTCCGAGGCCACGGAGTAGGAGACCCATCCCACGAAGAACCCGTTCACTGTTATGAACAGGAGCGGCGGTACACCCACCACTATCCCCGAGGCGAGGAATATGAAGCTCGCCAGCACGTTGTTGGAGAGTATGGCTACGAACATCTCGAAGGACGTGGCCTCCGCGGGGTCAGGTATATTGCTGAGAACCCCCTCGAAAACCGAGGCCGGTATGTCCTCGCCCATGCTGTACCCCATGAAGGTCGAGAATATGAACAAGAACATGCTGAGCGCGAAAACCGGCGCCAAGCTCTTCACGTACTCGACATGGCCGCCGAACAGGATGCCCATGATCGTGGGGCTTTTTCTCTCACTCAGATCGCTCTTCCTCCGGGTCCCATACGCTAACGGCGGCCGCCTTGATATCCCTTTCTAACACGGTCTTCCTGCCCTCAGACTGGGCCGCCTCGACGGCAAGCTGGGCCACCCTCAAACCGTAGGCGCCCACTGTTCTCCTCAGCTCCTCGGCGGCGTCTGGGCTGATCCTCAGGTCCCCCGCCTTCTTGAGAAGCCGCCTCATGGGCGCTACAGTGAACTCCTCGGCCACCTCGGTGCCCCAAACCTCACAGTCCGTTTCGCTTAATAAGCTTCTATGCTTTCACTGAAAAAAGAGTTAATAAAACACGCGGTGGGCCGATCTACTGGGTTCAATAAGTTGCCCAACGTGTTCGTAGACCGTGAGGTGTGTGAAGGAAACGGGCTGTGCGCCGAGATATGCCCCGTCGAGGTATACGATCTGGTAGAGACCCGGGGAGGGATCAAGGCTCAGCCCACACGCGCCAACGACTGCATCATGTGCATGTCGTGCATCGATGTATGCCCTACAGGCGCCATCACTGTTCAGGAGTGAACGGCGTCCCTCCAAAACAATATCTGTGTCATGCCCATCACTTTGCATATGAAGAGAGCTTTAACCGCCCTAGCCTTGTTCCTCGCATGGTCCATGTACCTCGTCTCTCCAGCGTACTCAGCTGAGGGGCTTTCAGTGTACATCACTGTGAAGCCTGAACCGCTACACGAGCAGATATTCGCAGGCGAGACCTACGTGTTCAACGTGTCTGTGTCAAACGACGGCCTCTTGATAGCGTCTGGTCAGCCGATGGAGGAAGACCCGTTAATCCTGTCCACAGGTTACCTGCACACGGTCATTGACATAGGGTGGAGGGCTTTTGGTTCATACGACTTCGGGGGAGCGACAACAGGCTATTCGTCCAGACCTCTCGATAACATAAACCTCACTAGCATCGTCGTTGCCCCCCTCAATGGCTCCGTCGTTTGGGTCCCGTTTAACCACACTTTCGTGAGGGACGCGTGGGACTTTGGCGTGAAGCCTTATGAGACTTTGGAGGTAACGGTCAAGGCCATGGTCTATATTGAAGTCTACAACGAGTCATCCGGCTTGGATGCTGCATGGCGTGGGCCTTTAGTGGCGGAGAAATCGACGACGTTGAAGCTTCTGGATGACACCAAGAGGGAGTACGTTGAGGGGAAGCTCATTGATATGGCGGCAGAAGTAGGGCCATTGAGGAGGATAGCTGGGGTGGAGCACGTGAATGCGATACGTTTCATGGGCTACCTCGCCGAGATGAACCGGAGCATCGAGGCTGGAGACTATTTCTCCGCGCTGAAGACGTACTCCAAGTATGACGACAAATACAGGGCCCAGCTGATCTCCTCTCTCACCGAGGAAGCGGCCGCGTCCATGGAGAAGAGCCTCGTGATAGACCGGCTGGAGCAGGAAATGGGCATCCTGAATATCTCCTACACGGTCCTCGAGGACAAGTATGTCACTCTTTCACGCACCTACCAGACAAGACAGGCGGAGCTTGAGGCGGCCAAGCAGAGCCTCTCGACGGCCATAACCGCCGTGTTCCTTGCGTCTATAGCGTTTTTTTTCGTGGGCCGTAGAAGCGTGGGGTGGGGCAAACGCAAAGGCGGGCAGGCCGTGGATGTGGAGGGTGAGTGACGTGACTCTGAGTCTGGTGCTGGTTGAGGCCGCCCTCGAGCTGGTGCCAGCCGAGATTCTGGGCCATCCGGCCGTGAGGCGGAACGCCAAGAGGCGCGGCAAAAGGCCCGGGGAGACCCTGCTGGACCGCAGCCTGCACCACTACGCCATGTCCAGGCTCCCGGGGCACGAGAGGCGTGGACGGCCCGACATACTGCATTTCTGTCTGCTGGAGGCCATGGGGTCGCCCTTGAACAAGTCGGGCAACCTCAGGGTGTGGGTGTCAACCCAGCAGGGCCAGTTGATAGAGATCGATCCCTCGACCAGGCCTCCGCGGGACTGCAACCGGTTTAAGAGCCTCATGGAGCAGCTTCTGCTGGAGGGCAGCTCGCCGCCGGACGTCGAGTCGCCTCTGCTCCGGGTGAGGGACTTGAGCTTGGGGGAGTTCGTGGAAGAGCTGAATCCAGGCAGGGTGGTGGCGCTGACCAACCACGGCTCTCCCAGCTCCTTCGCCGCCGCCTCTGAGGTGCTGTGCGGCTCTGAGAGGCCGGCGGTCTTCGTGGGTGCCTACCCCAGCGGATCCATGGGGGAGGAGACGCTGGCGCTGGTGGACGAGGCGTTGAGCGTCTACCCTGAGCCGCTGGAGGCGTGGACCGTGGTTTCTAGGTTGCTCTACGAGTGTGAGAGGAGGCTAGACGTTCTTTAGCCTCTCCATGAACTCTGTGAGGCTGCAGACGGTGTCTCTGTTCCCTGTGCTGCCTTTCCTGTCGAGGTGGTAGGACTCGATCCCTATGCTTCGGGCGGCCAGGTAGTCGTATTTTGGGTGGTCGCCCACGTGGATCACGTCGCTGGGCGTTATGCCCATGGTGTCGAGGATTTTTCTGTAGAAGCTCTGGTCTTTCTTCACGGATTGGTAGTCGCTGGGCGCCGAGAAGACGTGGGTGAAGTAGTCGCCGACTTCCTCGATCTGTATGGTCAGTAGCTCGCGTATGGTGTTGGATGAGACCACGAGGGAGTGCTCTGAGGCGAGGGCGTCTAGGACGGTTCTGGTGTCGGGGTAGAGCTTTATGAGGTTTCTTCTTTTCTCGGGTAGCTCCCGCCAGTCGCCGGGGAGGCCGAATTTTCTGAACCAGTATCCTACGTTGTACCACTCTGGGTGGTGGTCGCCCAGCTGGTTGTACTCTCGGAAAATCACTTCTCTGGCGTCCTCGAGGTCTATGCCGTGTTTCTCGGCGTATAGTTGGGGGATGTCTGTGCCCCATATGTGCTCGGAGTAGCCGTGGTCTATTAGGGTGCCTTCCATGTCGAAGGAGATGTGTTTCATCTGGTTCCGTTGGTATTTGTGGGGTGGGACTATATGGGGGTTCCTTTGGTTTGTTTGATCCTGTGGGTGGTTAGATCTGTTTTTGGGGTTGTGGGTTTTGGTTTTTTAGGTAGAGGTTTTGGATTAGTAGGGCTGTTTTTTTGGTGGTGTTGTTTTTGAATCTGTGGGGTGTGTCTGGTGGTATGTTTATTATGGTTCCTGGGGTTATGTCTGTGGTTTCTGTGTCTGTCTCTACTGTGGCTTTGCCGGTGAGGGCTAGGACTATGTGTTCTCGGGGGTGGGTGTGGGTGGCTGTGTGGCCGCCGGGCTGTATTCTGAGTATTCTGCATGAGTAGGCTGAGAGTTCTCTTTTGTTTACGGCCATGACTGTGTTGACTTTGTGGTGGCCTTCTCCTGGCATGGGTTCTCCGGGTTCTTGGCTTAGTGTGCGTTTCTTGAGTTTCATTTCTCTGTGGTAGGGGAGATGAATGGGGTTTTAATGGTTTAGGGTTGAAAAAAGGGTTAGGGTTGCTATTTTGCCTTGGGTACGGTGTGGCTTAGTTTTCCGTCTCTGTAGAAGGCGCTGAAAGGTTTCTTGCATGAGGGGCAGGTGTATCCTTCGGCGTCGAAGAGGCCGAACTTCCATGTTTTGCCTGTGGCTTTGGCTTCCTTGCCGCATCTGGGGCATTTCATTGTTGCTCAGGTAATTATCATATATACGGTATTTAAGTGTTAGTGAATTATTCATAAAAAAAGTGACAATCGGATAGAAAAACAATAATTTCACCGATTCGATTTGTTGGTTTTTAGCTAGTTTTCTGGTTTCCTTATATCCCGGGGCCGCCGAGGTGTACACGATGAGCGTCATACTGGGCACCAGCGGGTGGAGCTACAAGGAGTGGGTGGGCCCCTTCTACGAGAAGAAGACCGGCATGTTCAGCCGCTACGCCGGGGTCTTCAGTACCAGCGAGATCAACAGCACGTTCTACAGGTACCCCCGCGAGGGCATGATAGAGGGGCTGCGGCGCATCGCGCCGCCGGGCTTCCTGTTCGCGGCCAAGCTCCCCAAGCTCATAACCCACGACAAGTGGTTGCGTCTGAGGGAGGGCGTCGAAGCAGACACGTGGCGGTTCCTGGAGCTCATGAGGCCCCTCGCCGAGAGGCTGGGCCCCATACTCATCCAGCTACGACCCAAGTACAGCTACGAGGAGCATGCCGGGGTCCTGGAGGACTACCTTGATGTGATCCCGGGCAACTACGAGTGGGCGGTGGAGTTCCGGAACGAGTCGTGGCTCAGGCCCGAGACCTACGAGATGCTGCGCAGGCACAACGTGGCGTACACCATCGTGGATGAACCCCTGCTGCCGCCGGAGACGCGGGTCACCGCCGACTTCGCGTACATCAGGTGGCACGGCCACGGCCAGAGGCTTTGGTACGACTACGAGTACACCGAGGACGAGCTGGAGGCGTGGCTGCCCAAGGTGCGGGACGTGGAGGGCAGGGCGAGGCGCACCTACGGCTACTTCAACAACCACTTCGGGGCCAACGCAGTGAAGAACGCCCTAGAGATGCTGGTTCTCCTCGGCGAGGCGACGCCGGGGCAGAAGATAGTCCTCGACAAGATCAATGAGTACAAGGAGACGGCGGCCAGGCCTGCTGGCGTGCAGCCCCTCACCGCGTACACGGGCGACGAGGAGGACCTTAGCGTCGCCGACCACCTCACCCACTTCATGGACGCCCGGAGGCTGGCAAGGGCCGAGAAGATCAAAGACTCGGAGCTGGGGGTCACCGAGAGCGGCGACGAGTCTATAAAGGCCAGGGTCAGGGACTACTACATCGACGTGGACCTGGGGAACCAGGTGATAAAGCATGACTGCGACGACTGGCGGAAGGGCATGCACAGGAAGAGGATGTGCAAGCATCTGGGGAAGCTGTTCCTGAGCCTGCCGCCGGGCCAGTCGAAGCGGGTGCTGGAGCGCATCTGGAGGGACGTGGACGGCTGGGTGTTCGAGGAGTAGCTAGAGCACCTTTACGCCTAGATTCCTCAACCGCAGGTCTATCTTCTTGTTTTCGTGGCCCTTGAGGCCCTTGTCCAGCATCGCCCCGTCGGCGCCGCCGCTCTTCTCCACCATCTGGGCCACCATTTCCTCGCTCAGGAGCGGTAAGGCGTACTTGGCGGCCATGTGGCCGAAGGCGTACTCGTCCATCATGGCCGAGAATGTTGGGCAGTAGTGGCCCCCGCCGAGCCCTATGGCGACGTCGGCGTCTCCGCCGTCTTCTATGCCGCCGAGTATGGCGTCCACGAGGTAGCCGCAGACCTTCTCGTCCCTCCACTGGGCCTCCCTGCTGCCCACCTCGGCGAAGAACATGGGCACGTTGAACTCGGTGGGGCTGTGGTGGGTGGCCTCCAGGCTTACCTGGAAGCCTCGGGGTGGGTCGTCGAGCAGCCTGAGGTAGACGTCCCGCATCTTGTTGGGCGCCGTGAGCTGGAGCTCCCGGTTCCGGCCGCCGTACATGGCCTTGCCGAAGTTGCCTGTGGGGTGCACGGTGAGGCTGGGCCTGCCGCTCTTGGCCCAGTGGCGGCTCGCCACCACTATGTAGTCCAGATTGTATTGCTCGGCTAGGGCGTCGTAGTCCGCGGGGTAAGGGCTGGGCTCCGCGGGCACCTTGTACCGCTCCTCGGGGACGATGAGCGGCTCCAAGGCGAACAGATAGGCGTCGCCTCTCCTATAGACGCCTTGTTCGTCTGTCTCTTTGAAGCCTCTTTCAAGCAATATGCCGTGCATGGTCTCGCCGGCAGGGTCCGAGAGTGATAATGTTATAGCAGGGTTTCCCATTTGGGCACCTTTCACGGAATAGGCGATGGTGGAGGGTAAAAGTTTGACGCTGTTCCGGGTGTTCAGTCTTGTAGGTATTCACGTCGTACGTTTTTAATGCCGCTACTCATGTAGGGGAGGAATATCTTATATTGGGTGGCCGTTGACTGCATGAAAGTGAACACTGTGCTCAGCTCCGACATCGGCAGCATGCCGGCCACCGAGGAGCCCCGCGTTATAGAGGCCGGGGCCCAGAAGTCAGGCACGCTGCTCCCTCTGCTCAACATAGGCGTGGAGGAGTACAAAGGTTTCAGGGACGCCGTGGTCACAGGGTACGCCGACAAGGCTGTGGCGGGCGTCGAGGTCCCCAACTACCCCCAGTTCAGGGACATGAACGAGATGTTCTTCCAGCTGATGCAGGGCATCGAGAAGGCGGACGGAGGGCTGGTGGCAGTCGGCACCATAAGGCCGGTTCAGGGCGCGTCCATACCCGAGGTGGACGTGATACGGAGGGAGTCCGCGAAGGCCCGGGAGCTGTCTGGGCTAGACAGGCTGAGACTCAAGATATGCGTCACGGGACCATACACGCTGGCGTCGTTCTTCGGTTCCAAGACGCCGGGGCTTTACAGGATGTTGGGCCGCGCACTCGCCGGGATACTGGATGCGTCACTGTTCAAGTCACGGTACGCAGAGGTGGCTCACGTCTGCGTGGACGAGCCAGTGCTGGGGTTCATGAACGACCCGCTGCTGGACTACGGCTCCGACGGGCGGGAGGCCCTAAGGGAGGCGTGGGACGACATCTGCAGAACAGCTTCGGTCACGGGCGTGGACACCAGCATGCACCTGCACAACACCAGCGAGAGCCTAGTCTGGGATGTGGAGCACTTGGATGCGGTTGGGAGCCACGTGGGGGCCCCCATCTACACGAGCGAGTCCACCCGCCAGCTGCTTGAAGAGAAGGATAAATACATCTGGGCCGCCTTGGGAGTGACCCAGTTCGACGACCTCATACAGATGCACTACCACGCCGAGGGGTACGAGGGGGACATGCCGGAGAAGATCGGCGAGACGTGGACAGGCATCAAGAAGGGCGTCATCGACCCGTACATCTTCCTAGAGGATCAGAGGACCATGGAGAGGAGGCTGGCCAAGATCATCGAGTTCTTCGGTGTAGAGAGGGTGGCTTACGCGTCGCCTGAGTGTGGGCTCAACAGTTTCCCTGACTACGGCGTCGCCTTGGAGTGTCTGAGAAGGGCGGTCGCCGCCGTGGAGAGCGTCTGCTAGGGCAGCCGTATCGTCCCCATGACCCTGAGGTTGCCACCGTTGAGGTCGTGTATCACCGCCTTGGAGCCCGACGCGTGGACCAGCGGCTTATCCATCACGATTTCTACGCGTCTTCCTTCGACGGCCGTTTTCTCGGCCGAGTTGAACTGCATCCAGTGGCCGATATGGACGACGGCATTTGGCTTCACCGGGTTCACCCAGTACTTCACCATACTCATCTCCCCATGAACCTCCCTCGTCGTGGACAGCGACTGGTCGTTCGCCAGCACACAGCCTCTGTGAAGCTCTTCAATGGACAGGTTCTTCAACGCCAGGCCCACCCTGTCCCCCTTCTCCTCCGTCTGGAAGTCGTCGTGTTTCTGTATGGAGCGGAGCTGTCCCTCCTTTGCCGTGGGCAGCGCGTAGAGCCTGTCGTGCCTGTGCACCTGCCTCGTCTTCACCACGCCGAGGGCCACTGCACCCACCCCCTGACGTTGAAGCAGTGATCCACGGCCACGGCGCCGGAATCCGCCGTCTCGCCGCGCGGCAGCCTCTCGGCCTCTGAGACCAGGTGCTCTCTGAGGATGGGCGGGTCGTCCTCCATGCACCTGTAGCCTTCGACCACGGTCCCCTTGGTGAAGCGGCTGATCTGGTCCTTGGTGATGTAGTTCCTCGGCACTATGACGCCCTTCTCCACGCCGAGGCAGTCCAGCATGACCACGGTCTCGCCGAAGGACGCGTCTAGGCGCTCCACCACCAGGACGGCCATGTCCGCGAAGCCGGCCGCGTAGTAGAGGCTCTGCAACTTCTCAGAGTAATTGCTGGGCTCGACGATGGTCACGGTAGCCTTGCCCTTCTTCACGTTGTACAGGGTCACGTCTGACTCGATGCCTTTCTTTCCCAGCTCCCTGGAGTATCCGGGGCTCCCCAGCACCGCGACGTTGAGGTTGGGCATGACACAGCCTCGGGACACGCGTGGCT
Source organism: uncultured Candidatus Bathyarchaeia archaeon (assembly GCA_964495055.1). Taxonomy (GTDB): domain Archaea; phylum Thermoproteota; class Bathyarchaeia; order TCS64; family TCS64; genus RBG-16-57-9. The sequence continues at coordinate 9,672 of CAZBUI010000057.1, forward strand.
TATACGGGTTTCTACCCCGACGGGCAACAGGGTTTATACCGGACACCCCGGGGACAATAATGTGGTGTCAATACTTGGGTAGGGTCAATAAAGGCGTTAAATGCAGTGTGAAAGGGTGCAACGAGGAGGCGGTGCGTTCTCTGAGCGTAGCCAAAGTCAAGAACGCGGGGCTCGACGTAGAGACCAGCAGGCGCGTCTACCTATGCAAGGAGCACTACAAGGAGTTTAAAAAGGGAAATAAGAAGGACGCCCAGATAGAGAAGTGGCGCCACGGAGTAACTTAACATACATATATACCATGTATATAATTTCATGTAAAAGTTTAAATTAATTTAATAGAATAAAAAGGCATGATCTCATGGTCTGATGCTTTTGAGAAGGCTGTAAAAACTGTGTTATTATCCTTAGGGTTCGTCATCCTCGGGGCTGTGATAATTGCGTTGGGGATATATGCGGGAACATCATCAGGGTATTATTACACAGATTTTTAATTATATGGTTATTATACCTACTTTCATCATCGGAGTTTTATTGATATACCTGGGTGGCCTAGCATCGATATTCAAGATAGTTGGTGATATGTTAGATGAAGAAAATCCTAGAACATATCACATAAAAAATTAAAGGTGTTAGCCCACGAACTTGGGCCTTTTTTGCAGGTACACCGGCTCGGGGACCGGGCGGTAAGGTTTACCCTTGGTTTCCTCGTGTATCTTTTTCTCCAGCTCCGCGGCGGACATGCTCTGCGAGTCCTTCAAGCCTCGGACCCTCACAGGCATCTTCTCCTTCCCCTCCTCGCGTTCACCCACGACCACGATGTAGGGCACCCACTCCTTCTCGGCGTCCCTGATCTTCTTGCCCACGGTCTCGTCCCTGTCGTCGATGTCCACGCGGACCCTGCTGAACCTGCCGCGGACCTCGTCGGCGAAGCCCACGTAGTCTTGGCTCACCGGGATTATCCGCACCTGGGTGGGCGCGAGCCATAGGGGCAGCTGGGGCTTGTAGCTCTTGTCTTTCTGGAGCCTCATGGCCTCCCGCTCCAGTATCCCGTAGATGTCGCGCTCTATGGCGCCGCTGGGGCTGCAGTGCAGTATGTAGGGGTGCTTCTGGGTGCCGTCCTCGTCCATGTACCGTATGTCGTACCGCTCCCCGTTCTCGACGTCGATCTGGTCGGTGGAGAGCGCCGAAGCCTTGTCCAGCGCGTCCACGAAGTTCATGTCCCACTTCAGAATGAAATAGGCGAACCTCTCCTTCCACATCTCCACCAGCACCGGCTTTCCGTGCCTTCGCACCAGCTCCTTGACGAACTCCTCGTTCTCGTTATAGAAGTCCTCCACCATCCTGACGGCTAGCTCGTAGTCGTCCTTCGTGAAGCCTATGCCCTCCAGCACGTCCTGGCTCAGCTTGAAGCGGCGCATGTACTCGTTCTTCGCCTGGTCCAGGTCCCTGCAGAACGCGTGGACGTCCGGCATGGTGAACGCCCGTAGCCTGCGGAGTCCGGTGAGCTCGCCGCGCTGCTCGCGTCGGAAACTGTACCGGGTCATCTCGTAGATTCGCATGGGGAGGTTCCTGTAGCTTATGGTGGCGTCGTGGCTGATGAGGAACTGGCCGAAGCAGGCCGCGAACCGGAGGAAGTACGGGGTCTCGTCGCTCACGACGGTGTACTGCCTCGCCGGGAACCTGTTCAGATAGCTCTTCAGGGTGGGGTGCTCCAGGCTGTACATGATGGGGGTCTCCACCTCCATGCCGCCGTACTCGTGCACCATGCTGGTGACGTACTCCTCCAGCAGCGCCTTCACCATCCTCCCCTTGGGGTAGTACCTGAAGTTGCCCGGGTCCGACGCGGGCTCGTAGTCCACC
>CAZBUI010000058.1:0-11487 GCA_964495055.1 uncultured Candidatus Bathyarchaeia archaeon
CCCACCGTGAGTAAGGCTTGGCCCAGCGCCAGCATACCTTCGCAGCTGCACACCACCTACAGGCGGCTCCACGAGGAGGTCATGGAGGACGCCAAGAAGGTGATAGCCGAGGTGGACAGGAGCTACGGCGAGACCTTCGGCCGCAACTACGGCGGCATGGTGGAGCGGTACAGGTGCGACGACGCGGACAGCCTCATGGTCACCATGGGCAGCATGACCACAGCCGCCCGCAGGGCCGTCGACAGGCTCCGAGATCAGGGGGAGAAGATAGGGCTGCTGAAGCTAAGGTTCATGAGGCCCTTCCCCCGGGAGGAGGTCATAGAGCTCGCCGAGCAGGTGGACAGCATAGGCGTCGTGGACAGGGTAGTCTGCCACGGAACCGGCGGAGGCATGGCGTTCATGGACGTCAAGTCTAGCCTCTACAACGCCGGCATCAGGGTGCCCGTGAAGAACTACGTCACCGGCCTGGGCGGCGAGGACATACCAATAGACGACCTCTACACGATGGGTAAACAGATCACACGGGACAAGGGCAGGAAGCTGACCCAAGAGGTGGAATTCGTGGAACACCCCCTGCCGAAGGCCGCGCCGCCCATCGACATAGAGAGCGAGAACTGCGTCCACCCGGGAAGCGACGGCTGCGCGGGCTGCGGAGCCAGCATAATCATCAGGACCCTGCTGGACACGCTGGGCCCAAACACCATAGTGGTGGACCCGCCCAACTGCGCAGGCGTCAACTATGGGGGTGTCGTCAAGGTGCCGTGGGTTCTGGCTAACTACGCGTCGGCGCCCGCCTACGAGACGGGTATCTACAGGGCGCTCCGTAAGAAGGGGAAGGCCGACAAGGTCTATGTGACCAGCTACAGCGGCGACGGGGGCACCGTGGACATCGGTCTCCAGGCGCTCAGCGGCGCAGCGGAGCGCGGCGAGTCCATCATCTGGCTCTGCTACGACAATGAGGCTTACATGAACACGGGCATACAGCGGAGCAGCAGTACGCCTATGTTCGCGGCCACCAGCAGCACGCCGGTGGGCAGCGTCTGGAAGGGCAAACCCCAGCGCCGCAAGAACATGCTCATGATCATGGCGGCGCACAGGATACCCTACATAGCGACGGCGTCCCTCGCCTACATACCGGACCTGAAGCGGAAGATCGAGAAGGCCGCCGAGGTGACGCGGAACGGCGAGGGTCTTGCATACCTGCACGTGCACCAGCCGTGCCCCACCGGGTGGTACTTCGACCCGGCCAGGACCGTGGAGGTGGGGCGGCTTGCCGTGCAGACGGGCGCGTTCCCGTTGGTGGAGGTGGACCACGGCGAACTCAATATAAGTGTCAAGCCCCGGGAGCTGAAGCCCATCAAGGAGTACTTGGAGCCCCAGCGCCGGTTCAGGCACGTATCCGAGGAGCAGATGGAGACCCTGCAGGGGCACATCAACGGCGACTGGGAGGCTCTCCTCAAGCTGGAGAAAGAGGGCAGGCTCCCCTACTACTAACCCCCTTTTCTAAAACCTGTTATACCAAGTGACCGGGTATATCTACTCTGAGACGATATGCCGCACGACGTCACTTTGGAGGACGTGGAGGCCCTCGCCTACGGCGGGGCCATCCTGGGAGGAGGAGGCGGAGGCTGGCCCGAGACAGGCCGCAGGACCGGCAGCCTCGCCCTTGAGATAGGCAACATAGAGCTATGGGGCCCAGACGAGGCGGACCCCGAGTGGAGAGTGATAACGAGCGCCGCGCTTGGCGCGCCCACCGAGCGGGGGAACACCAAGCCCATGCACTACATCAGGGCGGCCCAGCTGCTGAGGGAGGTGGGCATCGAGTTCCACGGCGTCATCGCCGCCGAGAACGGCGGCCACAACAGCTTCGGCGGCTGGCTCATAGCCGCCGCCCTGGGGCTCCCCGTTGTAGACACTCCCGGCGACGGCAGGGCCCACCCCACAGCCATGATGGGAAGTATGGGGCTGCACCGTCTGGAGTACAGGAGCGTCAAATCGGGGGTCACGGAGGGGAGCGAGGTGGTGGCGTGGGGCACCCTCCAGACCACGAGCAACGTGATACGGGCTCAGGCTAGGGACATGAAGGCGCTCATAGCCATGGCCAGGGACCCGGTGCCCGTGAGCTACACTAGGGAGCACGGGGCCCCCGGCGCCATAAGGATGGCCATGGACCTGGGCTACGAGTTTCTGGCGTCCAAGGATAAGGGCGCCGACGCCAAGGTGAAGGCAGCCACGGAGTTCCTCGGCGGCGAACTCATATGCAAGGGGCGGGTCACCGATGTGACAATAGAGGCCAGAGGCGGTTTCGACGTGGGCTTCGCCACCGTCAAACAGGGCGACGGGGAGTGGGAGCTCGGGTACGTCAACGAGTACATGACCCTGGAGAAGGGCGGCGAGAGGCTGGCCACGTTCCCAGACCTCGTGACGACTTTCGACGGGGAAGGCGACCCGGTGACCAGCGCAGGCCTGGCGAAGGGCCAGACCGTCCACGTGGTCAACGTGCAAAAGGAGAAGATCCTAGTGGGCGACGGCAACAGGTACAGCGAGAACTACGAGTTGGTGGAGGCCGCCCTGGGCAAGCCCATGGTCGAGCACCTCGAGGGCTACCTTAAGGGCTGAGGCTTTAACCCCTCAGGGCCTCCGAGACTCTACCTATTATCGTCTCCGTGTCGCCTTCGTCGGCGAGCATCAGCCCCCTGAAATTATTTTATATATCTCTAACATTCAACTCTCCTATAATGTCAGCTTCAGACGGCGATAACGGAAAAATTTTCGACGTAACTATTTCCCCAGGCGAGAACTATGACAAGGCGGAGTTCAGCCTCTGGCTCCCTGATTAGTCAGACACCCTTCGAGGGGTCCTCGTGGCCGTCAACGGCTCCAACGCCGACTCTAGGCCTTGGGTGAAGCAATCCTCATGGAAGGAATTCACCGAACGCCGTAAAATGAACGCACGCGCATCCTACTGGCAGGGCATCGCCCTACGCCACGGCCTCGCCCTCCTAGGCTACCACTTCACGGACAAACGCCACGAGAACATGTTCATCGAGGAGTACACCAAGGTGGACGAGGGAAGCGGACAGGCCCTATTAGACGCGCTCACAGACCTCGCCGGGCAGTCGGGGCACCCCGAGCTGGCGGAAGTCCCCCTGGCACTCTGGGGGATATCCGCCGGAGGCCAGTTCAACTACGAGTTCGCCTGCTGGAGACCCGAATGCACCATCACGTTCGTCCTTAACAAGGGCGGCATCTACTACACCGCCCTCGCCCCACAGGCAGCACGCGACGTCCCCGGCATATGTTCGTCGGAGAGAAGGACTCCTTTCCGCAACGGCATAATAAACGGCATCTTCGCCATGAACCGCAGAGCCGACGCCCTCTGGGCCCTGACCGTGGAGCTCGGCGCAGTCCACGAGGTCGCCAGGTCCCTGGACCTGTCCGTGGTCTTCTTCGACGAGGTCATTCCTCTCCGTCTTCCCCTGAAACCTGGAGGAGCCCTGCGCCCCCTCAAACTGGAGAAAGGATACTTGGGAGACCTCAAAACCCACACCTACGCCCCTTACGACGGGGAGAAAGCCAAGGAAGGCCCAGCCTCCTGGCTCCCCACCGAGAAAACGGCTCAAGCCTGGCAAGCAGTCATGACCGGGGAACCAGGCCTTTGACTCGCTGTCGACGATGAACTCCTATCCAACCTTAAGATACCTACATGGGCCGCTGTACCTTAACGTTAAAGGCATCTCATCGAAACCCTCTTCGGGTCAACGCCTTTAAGCATTTATCGAAGATGCATCGAACTGCTTTTACCGTCCGTTGACGATAATTTCCTGATGCATGTTGTCTGAAGATCTCGATCTATCCCCCGCCGAGAGAAGGGTCTACGAGCTGGTCTGCCAGGGGGACGTCATGTGCAAGGAGGTACCCCGCAGGGACAGCGGCGCCATCCCCAGCCTCGTAAACAAAGGATTAGTGGAGATATACAAACGACAAGTCTCCCCCTACAGGGACAAGAGACACAAGTACATACGAAGAGTGTAGCCTACCCGGCTACCTCGAAGGGCTCCTCCTCGCTGAACGCCCACGGGAAAGGCGACGGCCTGTCCCTAGGGTAGACCTCCAGAATTCTGCTACGCAGCTCCAGGTCCCGAGCCGTGAACGGGGCCCTGTCCCTCTGGAACAGCACGGCCCTATACCTTGATATGTAGACTCCCACGGTGTCAGCCTTCACCAGGGATTCTTCTCTAGCGTTCTTGTACAGCGACAACTCGTAAATGGTGCTCTCCGGGGTGTTGACAGGCTTGACCTCGAACTCCGCCGAGAGCTCCCCGCCCAGCTCGTCGATGTCCACCTCCCTCCACCACGTGTACCGGACGTAGCTGTACTTGCGCTTCAACCCGTTATGATGTGTGGAGCCGCGTAATATTTGGGTAACGGCTCGACGCTGCCAAACCATTTATCGTCGCAGCCGCCTATCCTCAATGATACCAATTGAAGTATGACATAGTCATCAGGAACGGCCGCGTCATGGACGGCACAGGCAACCCGTGGCGGTGGGCCGACGTCGGAATAACCGGCGACACCGTGAAGGCTGTCGGCGACCTACAGGACGCCGACGCCGGGAAGACCATAGACGCGGGGGGCTTCATAGTCGCCCCCGGCTTCATAGACATCCACAGCCACTCGGACACGCCGATACTCATAGACCCCCGGGGGCTTAGCAAGATACATCAGGGCGTCACCACCGAGGTGGTGGGCAACTGCGGGGGCAGCGCCGCCCCCATGAACGCCGCTGTCAGGAAGTACAAGGAGACCTATGCGAGTAGCTCCGTCCCGGAGGGCTTCGAGTACGACTGGGAGTCCATGGCCGACTACATGGACAGGATAGACAGGCAGGGATCAGGCCCAAACATCGCGCCCCTCGTGGGCCACGGCACCGTCCGCCAGAACGTGATGGGCCACGAGAACCGGAGGCCCACAGCGGAGGAGCTTGAGGAGATGAAGGCGCTCGTTGACGAGTCCATGAAGGACGGCGCCTGGGGGATGAGCACGGGCCTCATCTACCCTCCCAGCGTCTACGGCGACACCGAGGAGATCACCGAGCTAGCCAAGGTAGTCGCGAAGCACGGAGGGGTCTACTGCAGCCACATCAGGGGCGAGGGTGACACCCTCCTCGAAGCCGTCAAAGAGGCATGCGAGATCGGTAGAGGAGCGGGAGCCCCCGTAGAGATAGCCCACTTCAAGGCCAGCGGCCAGAGGAACTGGGGTAAAACCAAGGAGAGCCTCGCCCTCGTAGCCGAGCAAAGGGAGAAAGGCGTGGACGTAACCTTCGACCAGTACCCTTACATCGCCAGCAGCACCGGGCTCACGGCGCTGCTGCCCCACTGGGCCCACGAGGGGGGCGCAGAGAAGATACTGGAGCGCCTCGGAGACCCGGAGACGCGTGAACGCATGAAGAAGGAGCAGCGGCTCAACTACCCGCCCGAGAAGATACTCGTGATCAGGGCGAAAAACAACCCCCAGTACACTGGGAAGAACCTCAAGGAGATCGGGGAGATGATGGGCAAGCCCCCCATGGACGCCATGTTCGACCTCCTCATAATGGAGGAAACACAGGTCCCCAGCGTCATGTTCGGGATGAGCGAGGAAGACGTACGGCGCGTCATGCAGAGCCCCCACGGCATGGTGGGGAGCGACGGCTCAGCCATCACCCAGGAAGGCATATGGGCCGAGATGAAGCCCCACCCACGGTACTACGGCACCTTCCCAAGGGTCCTGGGCCACTACGTCCGGGAGGGAGTCATCAGCCTCCAGGAGGCGCTGCGGAAGATGACGAGCGCCCCAGCCCAGAAGATGGGCTTCAGGGACAGGGGCGTCCTGCGAGAGGGATACAAGGCCGACGTCACGGTCTTCGACCCGGCCACGGTTAAGGACGAGGCCACGTTCACCGACCCGCACCGTTATGCCTCGGGGATACCATACGTCCTGGTCAACGGCGTGCCCGTCATCGAGAAAGGCGAGTACACAGGAGCGCTGCCCGGGAAGGCTCTGAGGAAACACTAAACCCAATTTCTTTTTACTGTTCCATGGAGATAGGTTAGAGGTTGCTTAGCATCCTGAAGTCCTCTTTCACCGTGTTGAGCACCACGTGGGTGTTGGTGCGCTCCACGAAAGGCATGCCCAGCAGGTCCTTAGGGAACTGACTGAGCTCCCTTCTGTTCCTGAACTTGGCTATCACTATGGAGTCGATCTCCCCGGTCACGTCGTAGACGGCGCAGACGTAGGGGAGCTTGGCGATCTCTCCCTGGGTCTCCAGCAGCTTGCCCCGGTTCACCGTCATCTCCGTCACTACGGTTAGCTCGAAGCCCAGCCGCTCGAAATCCAGCATCACCGTGTACTCCTTAATCACTCCGGCGGACTCCAGCCGCTGGACGTGGTTTATCACTGTGGCCGCGGATTTCCCTATGGCCTTGGCCAGCTCACGGTAGCTCCTGTTGGAGTTCAGCAGAAGCTCTCCTAGGATCTTCTTGTCTATCTCGTCAAGTGCGAACACTCAATCACCTTAACGTTTGAATATTAAATTAATATCAAGCTATACAGATGTATATTAGATTTGTTATTGCTTTCATATTCATGCAGTTGCCAGCTTATCTAACTGGGGCGCGTGATGCCGTTAATAGGCAAAGACGCTACCTGGGGTCTGAATGCCTCTTTGGCCAGTGAGCTTCTTACCTATTGGGTGAAGCAGTTAAGATTATTTAAACACGTTAAACATGCTAAATATATGTATAGTGATCGCCACTTATATTGAACATATGTATGGATATTTTCCCATAAAGTATATATGTGTGAATGGTATCCAAGCGTGTATGCCTTCGACGTTAACCAACGGAGACGCTGTGGAGCCCATAATGGAGCTCGTAAAGCGTCACGACATCAAATACATACGCCTCATAGTCATCGACCCCCTGGGCAGCCCCAAGGCCATGCTGATCCCCGAGTACAACATGCGGGACGCCCTCACCCACGGCGTAGCCTTCGACGGCTCAAGTATACACGGCTTCGCGGAGGTGAACAAGAGCGACCTCAACCTACACCCAGACCCCTCCACGTTTCTGGTGCCCATGTGGGAGACCCCGGGCATAGCCCTCATGTTCTGCTACGTAAGCAACCCTGACGGGACGCCGTTCCTCGGGGACCCCCGGGGCTTGCTGAAGAGGGCGGTGGACGAGTTGGAAAAGAAGGGCCTGGGCTTTAACACGGGTCCCGAGCTTGAGTACTTCTACGTCACCAACATAAACGGCTCCATAGCGCCCTTCGGGAAGGGCGGCTACTTCGACCTGCCACCCCTCGACCCCACCGAGGACGTGAAGCTGGAGACTCTCATGTGCTTGGAGGCGGCGGGGTTCCAGCTGGACCGCGTACACCACGAGGCGGCGTCGGGCCAACAGGAGATCAATTTCAGGTACAGCGACGCCCTCGACACAGCCGACAGGGTGATCCTGTACAAGCTCGCCGTAAAGACCATCGCCGAGAAGCACAAGGCCACCGCCACTTTCATGCCCAAGCCTTTCTGGGGGGTAAACGGCAGCGGCTGCCACGTGCACCAGAGCCTGATAGATCTCGAGACGGGGCACAACATATTCATGGACATGGACGACGAGCACGGGCTATCCAAAACCGCACGCCACTACATCGGAGGCATACTGAAGCACGCCAAGGCCATGTCGGCGGTTGTGGCGCCCCTAGTGAACAGCTACAAGAGGCTGGTGCCTCACTACGAGGCCCCGGTATACGTGAGCTGGGGCTTCGCGAACCGCTCAGCCCTCGTCAGGGTGCCATTGGCTCCGGGCGAGAAGAACACGGTGACGAGGATCGAGTACAGGCACCCCGACCCGTCCAGCAACCCCTACCTCACGGCCACGGTGCTCCTCAAGGCGGGGATGGAGGGCATGGACAAGAAGACGGAGCCCCCGGAGCCGTCCTCCGATAACATCTACCACTTCACCAAGAAGGACATCGAGAAGCTGGGCGTAGAGGTGCTTCCCGAGCACCTCGGGGAGGCGGTGGAGTGGTTCAAGGAGGACGCCACCATGAAGGATGCTCTCGGCGAGTACCTCCACAGCAACCTCATCGAGCTCAAGCAGAGGGAGTACGAGAGCTACCTAGAGTTTACGGGCGTGGAGTGGGCGGCCAGCCGACCCAAGATAACTCCGTGGGAGTACGACCAGTACCTCACCCGGTGCTAACCCCGGGCCCGTTGTTCGGCTCACACTCCATCTCCACTATCCTCTGGGGCAGATCGTCCAGCTCCGCCGTCATCCTCTCGTACCACCTGTCCAGAGTCTCGCGGATGGAGTCCTTGAGCCTCTCAGGGGGCACAGCCCTGTAGATATACTTGTAGCCGCCGAGCCCTATGAGCTCCTCCTCCCGGGTGGCCAGCCCCTTCTCCACCAAGTTCTGCAGGAGCCTCTGGGCCGTGGACCTGCTCTTGTCCAGCGTGTCCGAGGCTTCCTGTACCGTTTGGGGGCCCGCGTTTACCAGGGCGCAGTACGCCTGTATCTCGGTGGTCTTCATGCCGAGGGCACACTTTATGAGCTCCTCGGGCCCTATCTCCGGGGCATTGAGGATGCTCTGGATCTCCCTGAGACTCATACCTATGTTCAAAGATGACGAACATCTTTAAATACCTTTATATTTATCAGCCATGGAACATACTCTGAAATCCAATGAGTAAACCCATAGAACTCACAGACTCCATCTTCGACAAGTTCGTGAAGGAGAACGGCAACGTTGTGGTAGACTGCTGGGCGGCTTGGTGCGCGCCATGCAGGATGCTGAGCCCGGTGATCGAGCAGCTGGCCGATGAAAGGACGGACATAACGTTCGCCAAGCTCGACGTAGACACGAACCGGGCTGTCCCCATGCGGTACGGCATAATGAGCATACCCACCCTGCTCTACTTCAAGAACGGCAAGCTCGTGGACAAGACCCTGGGCGCACTGCCCAAACAGATGGTGGAGTCCAGGCTAGCGGTGTTCGACTAGCCTAGGCCCGGCTTCTTAATTTTTCTGTTATCTTCATAAGCTCCTCGGGGCTTATGGGCTTAAAAAGCACCTCGTCCGTACCCAGGTCCTCCGGGTCCATATCGTCCAACAGCTCCGCGTGACCCGTCAACAGGACCACGTTAAGATCCTTGTTGCGAGACTTGAGCCTCTTACCCAGCTCGCTGCCCGTGGTGTCAGGTAGCTTCAGATCCAGTATGGCCAGGTCGAAGTCGGTCTGGCTCGCCTTAAGTAGTGCCTGGTTCCCGGTGGAGGCCGTCTCAACGTCGAACCCCGCGTCCTGAAGGACCATCCTGAAGCTCTCCGTGAGGAACTCGTCGTCGTCTACTATGAGCACGGAGCCGTTCCCTCCAGTGGTGAAGGCCATCCGCTGCTGGTACTCCGTGAGGGCTTCCGAGAACTGCGGGTGCCCCTCCAGTATGTCTACTATTATCTCGAGCCTCTGGACGATGTCGTCCATCTTCTTCTCGTGCTCGTTGAGGACGTTTATGATGAGGTCAAGTACGTCTATCTTTTCAGTGAAGCTCATGTGGGCACCGGCTCCCGTACAGATAGTAGTGTGTATGGATTAGGTATTTTAGTTTTAAGACACCTTTTTGAGGAAACATTTTGACATATGTATTTCATTGACGGTGTTGAATGAATATTTTCACGGTTTAAACTGCATAAAAATCCTGTTTAGCGGTTGTATGCATTATTTTCACTGTTTTTCCAGAGTATTAATACCGTGTATGCTGGAAAGTGGCTGAATGTGTGGGGTTTCTTTTCAGCCATCACTCATCGAACAGCCTCTCCGTTATTAGGAGCTGTTCCTTTCAGGGTTCTTCCCATGACGGGAATGGCCGGCCCACCGAAACGGTTAAAATAGTGGTATCGCTAGAGATACGAGGTGTTGTGTTGGGCGCTCTCCTCATACTCCTGTTAGCCCTACTCGGGCTGTTTCTTCTCGTGGCATCCGCTGTGATGGGGGTAACCTTCTTCGTCAAGATCGTGCTGGCCCTGGTGCTGCTGCCCCTGAGGATTTTACTCTGGTTCTTCAGGGTCATACTCAGAATATAGCGGCTCTTTGGGAGGAGGCGTGGAGCAGGCTTCAACCGCATATTATTAGTGTTTAAATAGCATCGGGTTACTTGCACAGAGATATCGGTCCTTCCCATGATTGAAGTAGCAGGTGTCATAGCCGCGTTCGCCATGATCTTCATCCTAAGGGCGAGGAACGTCCAGTTCTACGTGGCCATCACCGTCGCCGCCATAATCATAGGGTTGACCTCCGGGGGGCCGCCCTCCATGGTCTTCGAGGTCCTGCTCAAGACGTTGACGGAGCCCAGCACTTGGACGCTTTGCGTGGCGGTCGCCCTCATATCGGTTCTAGGCTACGCGTTGAAGGAGACGGGGCTCATGGTCCGGTTCATCGAGGGCCTGAGCACCGTGCTGCCGGGCAGCGTGCTCCTGGCGACCATACCCGCGCTCTTCGGGTTCCTGAGCATGCCGGGAGGCGCCCTCATGTCCGCGCCTTTCATCGAGCCAGAGGCCGACAGGCTGGGGCTGAAGCCCGAGCACAAGACCTACTATAACGTCTGGTTCAGGCATCTCCTCTACTGGACGAACCCCCTCTCCTCCTCGACGATAATGGCGGTTACGCTCTCGGGGTTCCCCGTGAACACGTGGCTCAGGGTCCAGTCCCCGCTGTTCTTCGTCATGGTGGCCATCGGGCTTATCGTCGGCCGCAGGTTCATAGCCGTGAAGAAGAAGGGGGGCCGCGGGTCGCTTGACCTCGGCGCCATGAAGGGCGTCGTGCCCATACTGTTAGCCGTGGGTCTGACATTGTACGGTCTCCCCGTGTGGATGAGCCTCGTCGTAGGGATCGCCGCGACCTTCGCGCTGGGCCGGGTAGGTCCACGCGACGCGGCGAGGATGGCCGTAGGTGGGTTCAACCCCGAGATAGTCCTCTCAGCGGCCTCCATGCTGTACCTGAGGGACATGATACTGGCGTCGGGAAGCATGACCAGGGTCTTCGACGTCGTGATCGCGTCGGGGGTCCCGGTGCTCGCCGTCGCCATCGTCATCCCCATCATGATAGGAGCCGTATCTAGCTCACCCTCCATGGGCGTCGGTATAGGGTTCCCCATACTGCTTCCCCTCTTTGGGGCGCCCAACATCCACTACGCGAGCATCGTGTTCCTCGGCATCACGTGCACCTACATCGCGTCGCCCATCCACCTGTGCACGGTGCTCACCAACGCCTACTTCAAGTCAGACATGAACAAGGTCATCGGGTACCTAGCCGTCTCCAGCGCCGCTCTCTACGCCGTGGGGCTCGCCTACCACCTGCTGCTCAACGGCCTTTGAAGGTAAACCGATTTATTCGGCTGCTACTTAGCTTCAATGGTTCCTTTGGAAGTCCCTCTCACACCCATAATAGCGAAGA
>CAZBUI010000059.1:0-11408 GCA_964495055.1 uncultured Candidatus Bathyarchaeia archaeon
AACCTGTAGAAGATGTAAAGGGTCATGAGGCTCTCCGTAATCCCCCATCCGAGGCCGCTGGTGGACCGGACAATGCTGAACCTGAGTATGACGCCCCAGTTCCTGATCTTGCCGCCCTTCTCGGTCTCACCGCTGTGGCTAGTCCGCCGCTGAGGCTCATGTATGGGGAGCAGGAACACAATTGACAGTGCGGTGACCAAAGCGCAAGCCCACCAGAGCAGCCGGTGAGCCTCCACCACGTTGAAACCGTAAAAGTTCTGGAGGTAAACGGGGAGACCCCCAAAAACCGAGCCTATGCTCGCCGCCAGTCCATTGGTGATGGCCATCGCGCTATAGACACCGGGTCTCTGAATGGCCTCGGTTTTATCCGTGATGTACCCCGAGACCACGGGCTGCCCGGCCCCCGCGCCTTCCCCCATGGCGCCCAGCCCCTGTCCCAGGGCGAGCATCCAGAAATCGGTGCTCAAAGCGAAGATCACCATCCTCATGGTGGCGAAAAAGGTGCCGAGCACGAGGAACGGCTTCCGCCCATACCTGTCGCAGAGGTAGCCGAAGGTTATGTGGTGGACGGCGCTGACGATGGTGGCGAGGCTAAGCAGAAGCCCTATCTCCACGGCGGTGTACCCGAGGAGGGCGAAGTAGATGGCCCTCACCACCTGGAGGAACCCCATGACTATACGGCGGGTGAACATGCTTGTGGTGAGAAGCCTGATGTCCCGGTCGAAGCCTTCTGGCAAACGGATGAAGCCGGTCACGGGGGTTACCCAAGCAAGTCCGTGGAGGTGCCCACAGATGTGTTATCCTCGACGTTCATGGTTCTGATGATTTCTGTGCTGCTACCAAAGAGCCTAGCCCAAATCACTTCATAAACAGAATGTTCGTTCATGGGGTCCATATTAAACTGAGAACGATAAAACGGTTTTCCAATTAGCGTCAAAGGACACAGCAGGATACATTACGTCATGCTCGCCGAGGGTTGAAGTCGGTGCAATGGCCGAGAAACAGGAAAAAAGAAGGCGCAAATCTTCAGGATATGAGGTTCAGCACGCCCAGCAGGACCAGAGCCACCCCTATCAGGAGGTTCACCCACCGACGGTTTTCCATGGACCAGAGCTTGATGTCCATCGTGGTTCGAATCAAGCCGTGAACCGCAACCGCGGTTACCACGAAGGGCGCGACGATGATAAGGTTATACAGGGCTATCAACGCGACGCCGGTGAGTATGAAGACCTGCCCCGAAAAAGGTTCAAGACGATGAAGTAGGGCGCAGATGAGCAGGGCAGCAACAGCATGCCCGCGGCCAAGCCGGCCCAGCAGCCGTTCCAGGGGTTCGACACAGACTCTATCTGGGCCGAGACCCTGCCTGCGAGGGCGTCTGGGAGATACTTCACCTTCATCCCCAAGGCGTCGAGCATCCTTAGTCCCCCCAGCACGATGGCGACGCCCGAAACCAGGTACTTGATCCCGGATATCCTCGGGAGGACGCTGTACAAGCCCAGGCCCAGCAGGAAGTAGGATGTGAAGAGCCCAGCGGAGAAGGCAACTCCCACCTTCAGGGCGGTCTTTCGACCCGCGTCGTAGAAAAAGAGGGAGAGGAGGACGACGAACACGTTGAAGCTGCACGGGTTGATGGCGTCCACGAGGGCCGCCGCGGCGACCATGGGAAGCAGCTCTCTGAGGTCAGCCTCTGTGGCGGTGACGTGTGACTCTGTGAAGAGCCGAGAGAGCGTCTCCCTCTCTTCGGCGTCGTAGACGACGGCCATGACCTCCATCCGGCCCCTGGACGCGGCTACGTACAAGGGGACGCCGTCCCACGTCTCCTCGTACACCCTGCGCCAGTCCATGGCGGAGAGGTCGCCGCTGGCTACAGCTGTGAGGCTCCCATCTCTGAACACCGCGGATAACGGCAGGTACAGGGTTTCACCAAGAGCGTCTGTGATCCTCTGGAAGCGATACGTGTTGGCTTTCTCGGCGACATCATAGTAGACGAGTTCCCCGTCGGGCATGCTTTCTTCGAGAACCTCCACCCTCTCGCCGACGCCGGGGCAGGTGGGACAAGTCACCACATACAACACCAGGCCATCCTTTTGAGCGTTGACGTTTGGGGTCAGGAGCGCCAAGCACATAAACAGAACAGCCGCCTTACCCCATCTCCTGCACCCGAACATGGTACCGGCCCCCGAGATCAGATGTTGCCACCTATAACGTTTGACGCATAAAATAAACACGTGCAATATCTAGCCTCAATCCTCTCTCCTGAGGAAGTCTCCTAGATCGAACAGGTTCCGGATGACGTGTATGCCAGCCGAGGTCTCGAAACGCCCATAGCCGATGCATCGTCCGTCGAACATCACCAGGTAGTAGCCTCCAAGCTCCAGGGCGCCCTCGACGCGCCTGATGTTCTCCTCGAATATGTCCCTGCCGCACACGAAGAGCCACGCGGCGTCCCTGTCTAGGTGAACCTTCCTCGTGCCCTCTTCGGACGCCAGCATCTGCAGAAGCGGGCTGCCCGGCGCGAAGCGCCGCCTGTTCCTGCCCAGGTACGTCCCGGCGTAAACAAGGTTCTCCCTGCTGAACCCGCGCCGCCTCATCTCCCGGCTCAGGGTGAACCTCTTGCTGTCTATCATGACCACCTCAGGGGCCATCTTGGAGCCAACCTGCTTCAGAAACCGCCTCAGCAGCCTCAAATCTTAACCACCTTCGCCAGGAAGAAGCCCTGTGTATGCGTCGTGTCCGGCCAGAACCTGTGGCATTTAGATATCTCTGCGTCGAGTCTCCTGCCGAAGACCTGGGTAAGTCCGTTTTCCCCAGGGCCCTCTATCTCTTCGAGGGCGACACCGTGGTTGCTCAACAGCCACTCGATGTTGAGCTCGTCCTCCTCGGGTTCGAGGGAGCACGTGGCGTAGAGGAGGATGCCCCCGGGCTCCAGGACATTCAGCGCCGCGGACAGCAGCGCTCGCTGGGTCTCAGCGTTCCTGTGCACGTCCTCGATGCTTCTCCTCCTGAACCAGTTCGGGTCTGTGACGTAGTTGCCGGAGCAGGGCGCGTCGAGGAGCACCCTGCTGAACACGGTTCCCAGCTCTAGTCTGGCGGCGTCGCCGTGGTACACGAGGCTGTTCCCTACGCCGCAGCGCTCCAAGTTGTTCTCCAGGGCGTAGACACGTGCTCTGTCGACATCCACTGCGTACAGCAGCCCCCTGTTCATCATGCAGGCGGCGATCTGCGTGGTCTTGCCGCCGGGCGCCGCGCACATGTCGAGAACCGTGTCGCCGGCTTCTGGAGCCAGCGTCTGGACCGCGTACTGGGAGGCTGGCTCCTGAAGGCTGAATAGGCCCAGCAGGTACTCTATGGAGGCGCCCAAGCTGAACCCCGACTTCTCGACGGTGTAGCCGTGGTCGAGGTAAGGCACCTTGGCGAGTTTGACGCCGAGGGCCGTGAGCGTCTCAGTGATCTCATCGTCTGTGGTCTTCAGGGTGTTCACACGTATGGATTGGCGGGTGCTCTCGTCGCCAGTCAGCCGGTGCCCAAGAGACAGGTACCGCTTCAAGAAGAACTGTTTGCCAGCTTCTTCCCTTGACACAGGCATCGTTTGGTTCTAAGCCATATAAGGGATCTCAGAAACCTTATGACCGCTGGAGAGAAGGTTGAACCATGTCAAGGATCAGAGTCAGAGAAATGGGATTGGAGCTGGGCACCCTCCCCGCGGGGAAGCACAACGCCATCACGGACGTCGGGGGGGTCGGAGTGGGGCACTCTACCCTCATCGAAGGCGGCTCCATCAGGACCGGAGTCACGGCCATCGTGCCCCACCAGGGAAACCTTTACGAGGAGAAGGTGACGGCCGCCGCGGACGTGCTCAACGGCTACGGCAAGACCGTGGGGCTCACCCAGATAAGGTTCGAGGGGAACATAGAGACGCCCGTGCTGCTCACGGAGACGCTGAACACGTGGAAGGTGGCGGACGCGTCCGTTGACTACTGGACGCACGGCTTCGGGTTCAAGCCCCTCAGCGTCAACACCATCGTGGGGGAGACCAACGGCGGCTACCTCACCGACAACTACGGCAGACACGTGGGCAGGGAGATGGTGTTCGAGGCCATAGACAGGGCCCGCAGCAAGAAAGGCTTGGGGGCTGTGGATGAGGGAAACGTGGGCGGAGGCACCCCCATGAGCGGCTACGGCTTCAAGGGAGGCATAGGAACCTCGTCCAGGCTGGTGGGCGACGCCGAGGTGGGCGTGCTGGTCCAGCTGAACTGCGGCCGCAAGGAGGACCTGACGATAGCGGGGGCGCCCGTGGGCAGGGAGGTATCGATCCCGGAGAAGCCGGAGAAGGGCCCCGGAAACAGCATCATGATGATAGTGGCCACCAACGTCGCGCTGGACTCGCGGCAGCTCTGGAAGGTCGCGAAGAGGACCGCCATGGGCCTAGCCAGGACCGGGTCCTACAGCGGCAACAGCAGCGGCGACTTCACCATAGCGTTCACCACCGGCAAACTGGAGATGACGGAGTTCGCCGAATCAGACCCATCGCTGACGCGGCTCAGCCGGGAAGGCGTCCTGAGCCCCCTCTATCTGGCCACAGTCGAGGCGACGGAGGAGGCCATACTGAACGCCCTCTTCAAGGCTGAAACCATGACAGGGTTCAACGGCCACGTGCGGCACGCGCTGCCCCTGGACGAGACCCGAGAAATTCTAGAGAAGTACCGAAGAATCTAGGCTCCTATTTCCACATACTTTTTAGACGGACTGCAGGGTAAACCGTTCTAGGTTATTTTAGCTGGGTTTTTATCCACGTGGGACAACCCATTGACGTGATACCAGTTTGACTGACATGAAGCGCGTCGAGATCATGGATCTCGCAAAGATCAGGATCGTCTCGTCCCCCCGGATATCCCCCGAAGGGGGGCGGACGGTGTTCGTCCACACGACGATGGACTTCGAGAAAGACGAGTACATGTCCGATCTCTGGCTCGCCGATCTGGAGACCGGGAAGGTGAGGCAGTTCACGGCTGGGCGCCACAAGGACGGAAACCCCCAGTGGAGCCCGGACGGCGGAAGAATCCTCTTCACGTCGAGGCCGCCCGCCGAGGAGGGCGAGGAAAAGAAGAAGCCGCAGCTTTACGTCATCGACGTGGGCGGAGGCGAGGCGAGAAAGCTGACGGACCTGAAGAAGGGCGTGGAGTCCCCCCGGTGGAGCCCAGACGGTAAAAGCATACTCTTCATCAGCGACGTTGAGCGCGTCGACAGGGGCGAGAGCGACGTCAAGGTCATAGACCGCCTCAGCTACAAGTTCAACGGCAGGGGGTTCTATGAGAACCATCGGAAGCACGTCTTCACGGTACCCGCTAAGGGAGGCAAGCCCAAGCAGGTGACAGAGGGCGAGTACGACGCAACCAACGCCGAGTGGATGAGCGACGGGAAAAGCATCGTCTTCGTCAGCAACCTGGAGCCCGACGCCGACCTGGTGCGCCGATACTACCTATACAGGGTGGACGCCAAGGGAGGGGAGCCTGTTCGACTCACCGAGACTCTGATGAGCATAAGCGGCGTCTCCCCCCACCCAGAGGAGCCCCTCATCGCGTTCACGGGCCACAACTACAGCCGCGGCAGCGGCACCAACAGCGACGTCTGGACGCTGGTCCCAGGCGAGGAGCCTGTGAACCTCACCTCGGGGTTCGACCAGGACCTGGGCACCAAGCTGAGCTGCGACGTCAGGGTCAGCAGCCCCGGCACCATGCCGGCGTGGGGAGGCGACCACCTCTACTTCACAAGCACCTACAGAGGCGACTCGCGCCTCTACAGGGTGCACAGGGACGGCGGTGAGGTGGAGAAGGTGCTGGGTGGAACCGACCACAGCGTTGAGGCGTTCACCGTCACCCAGGAAGGCAGGGCAGCGTACACCGTATTACAAACAACAAAACCCATCGAGCTGTGGAGCTGGGACGGCGACGAATCCACGCAGGTGACCGACTTCAACAAGGGCTATGTGAAGAAGACGGAGCTGATGTCCCATGAGGAGTTCACGTTCACCAGCGGCGCCGGGCACACGGTGCAGGGCTGGCTCATGAAGCCCCCCGGCTTCGACGCCTCCAAGAAGTACCCGATGATACTCCACATCCACGGCGGCCCCAGGGGCGCATACGGGAACAGCTTCTTCCACGAGTTCCAGGTCCTCGCCGCCCAGGGCTGGGCCGTCATGTACATAAACCCGTGGGGCAGCGGCGGCTACAGCGAGGATTACCAGGCGGAGCTGCCGGGCCACTACTTCGAGCAGGACTACGACGACCTCATGAAGGCCGTGGACGTGGTCATGGAGGAGAACCCCTGGGTGGACCCCGGCAGGCTCGGGGTGACCGGGGGCAGCTACGGCGGCGTCATGACCAACTGGATAATCACCCACACCGACAGGTTCGCCGCGGCCGTCACGCTGCGGAGCATAACCAACTGGGTGACGTTCTTCGGCTGCAGCGACATCGGCTGGACCTTCGGCAAGACCGAGCTGGGGGGCGTACCGTGGGAGATGGAGGAGGTCTTTATGGAGAAGAGCCCCATAAGGCACGTCGCAGACGTGAAGACCCCCACCATGATAATACACAGCGAGGAGGACTACAGGTGTCCCATGGAGCAGGCCGAGCAGCTGTTCACGGCACTCAAGGTCCTGGGTGTGGACACCGAGTTCATCAGGTTCCCGGGGGAGAGCCACGAGCTCAGCCGCGGAGGCAAGCCCAAGCACCGGAGGGAGCGGCTGGAGCACATGGTGCGCTGGTTCAAGAAGTACCTCGACTAGCTCCTTCTCAACCTTTTTCCACTCAGCTTGAATATGGAGTTCATCATGTTGCCTTTCTGGAGAAGTCTATAGAGCATGGCTCCGCTCTCAGTCAGGGCGTAAGTGTAACTGTCATCGTCACTGTGTTCTTTGAGGAAGCCGTCCTGGACTAGGAAGTCGGTCACCCAGTGGCGGAACTGCCTAGTGTTTCCCAGTATCTTTATGAGGTCCCACCTAGACGCCCCGTCGTTGTCCTTAACGTGCTTCATGATCTCGAAGGTGATCTCGACGGGGCTTCTGGGAGCCGACATCCCACATCTGCTCTAGCTCTTTGTTGATCTCGAAGAAACGGGTACCTATTCTTTAAAGTGAGCCACTTGTTCAAGAGCCTCAGAGAGCTTACGAGGATGATGCCGAAGCCGAAGGCCCACAACAAGATGTACAGCGGTCCTCTCCAGTAGTTCTCTCTAATGATCAGGAGTTGGACGAGATTGAGAGAATGCCGAGGGCCGCGGCGACTCCCATGCTCGTAACGCCCTCAGTCAAGTCTTTGGTGATCTGCCTAGCGTCGCTGAGCATCTCCTCTAAGAGAGCATCTAAATCGACCACCTTCTCTGCTCCCTCTTTATTTGGCTCAGTTTCATCCATAGACATACGGGCTTAAATTGGTGTGAAAAGTTCAAGCCGTTGTTCTAGAACTTAGCTGGGCTTAGCTTGTAGTGTCTTCCTCTCCCTCGGCTTCACCTGTTTCCGCTTCAGGTTTACTAGGTGCGCGGGTGATCGAGTTCAGCTGGTGCCTCGCGAGAAACGGCGATACGGTCGAGTTGTAGATCAAGGAGACGAGGACGATGGGGATGCATATGTTGGTAAATAATTCTGGATTAGAGAAGAAGAAGCCAGCCGCGTCGTACCTCACAGGAAACTGGCTCAGCACCAACGTGCCGGCGCCCTGGATAAAGATCAGCCGGGTGACGAAGAGCTCACCGTCCGCGAAGCCGTGGATCTTCCCCACCACCGTCACGGCGGTGAAACGCACGACGATTATGACCGCAGATACCGTGACCCCAAGCCTTAGGCTCTCCACGCTGGGCGTCACCACGAGGCCGAGGTAGACGAAGAAAAGGGCCTTGATGAGGAACGTGAGTTCGTCGTGGTAGCCTCTGAGCTTCCTCTTGTCAATCCGGGCTCTCCTCCCCAGTCCCAGGCTCCTGGTCACGTAGCCGTAGTTCATCACG
Source organism: uncultured Candidatus Bathyarchaeia archaeon (assembly GCA_964495055.1). GTDB lineage: Archaea > Thermoproteota > Bathyarchaeia > TCS64 > TCS64 > RBG-16-57-9. The sequence goes on from CAZBUI010000059.1 coordinate 8,002, forward strand.
GTGAAGCCCACCAAGAACACGGAGACGGGGCCACCGCCTCCCCCGCTCACCCACTCGCTGAAAACATATACGGGGAACAGGACGGCGATGGTCATCATGTAGTTTAGCGGCCGATCCCTGAGTCTTGTTAGGGTCTCGCCCCAGATGAGCCCGACAACCGCCCCTACGGCTACGGCCACCAGAAACAGGACGAGTATGCCCCGGGCAGCCGTCCTGGGCCCGGCGCCGGTCAGGGTGGCCATGTCTATGAGGACGACCACGGCTACTACCCTGATGGAGTCGCTTAGGGTGGACTCGATCTGAAGTAGCGTCATGGATTCCTCAACGTTCTTGGACCCGCCGCTCATCGACGGCACCAAGCTGCTCACCGAGACGCCGCTCATCCCCGCCACCATGGCCCCCAGCAGGAAGGCTTCTACCAGGCTAAAACTCTCAGGCGCTACAAACCGCAGGACGACTCCGACTGCTACGGTAATGGAAAAGAAGCTGGCCAAAGCCAGCCCCAGCGCCTTCCTCGTTTTACCGAGGATCTCCTGCGCGTTGATGGAAATGCCGGTGCTGAAGCTGAACATGGTGACGGCGACGAGGAGCATTAGCTCGAATATACCGCCGAAAAGGGACTCATCGAAGAAGCCCAGCACGGGGCCCATGAGCATGCCGAACCCCAGCAGCCATACGATGTCGGGTATCTTGGTGCGGTTGTAGAATATGCCGGCGATATAGGCGAGTATGATGGTGAAGGAGATGAGTAGAAGAATCTGCTCAGCGTTGATCAATCAACTAACCCTCGATAATCAGGCGGTTTCTACCCGACGACTTCTGTAGGCTAGGGGAGCAGTTTCGAATAAAAATGTTTGTTGAAAAATTTAGATCTCATATTTTCGCTTTGATATCTCTATTTCCGAATAAAGGTTAATGTCATAAACAGGACCTTTTAAACAGAGGCATCATTTAACGCTTTTTTGGTATATTTGCTTAAAATAGTTAAAAAAAATTTATATGATTATATTACATTAGGGTAGGGGCATCGAAACAAACACATGAAGGTTTAAATACGATGGACCTTCACATATGCCCCGTCAGGTGACAGCAAAATGCCAATAACGGTTGACACGTCAAGCGAAGGACTTGAAATGGTGCTGAAGGACTACCAAGAGGCGGCCCTCCGGTACCTCTGGCGCTTGGACGGCGGCGGCGCGAGCAGCCGCGACGTCTGGGTGCAGGTGAACGAGGATCTACGGGGAAAGAGAACCATAAGCAGAGCGTCGATAATCAACTTCCTGAACTCCATGGTAGACGAGGGTGTGCTTAGCTACACGGAGACGACAGGGAAGGGAGGACACAGACGGATCTACTCTGCCAAATACGACGAGGCAGGGTTCAAGGAGTACATCGCGAAAGAAGTTCTCGGAAACCTCCTGAGAGACTTCCCCGAAGAGACGAGGAAGGCCATTCAGAAAGTCAAGTAACACCCTTCAACGATTTTTTTATTTTTTCTATTAAAAAGGGTTAGAGGCTATTGTTTTCGGAGGATAAGCCCGGCCCTTGCCCCTGTGTGCTCGCCGTCCCTCAATGTGACAGCCCCGTTGACGATCAGGTGTTCAATGCCCTCTGGGTAGAGCTTGGTGGCCTCCGCCGGTGTGTAGTCGGACCGGTCTATGACGGTCTCCGGGTCGAAGACCGTTATGTCCGCGCACATACCGGGTACTAGCAGACCTCTGTCGGTGAGCCCCAGTATGGAAGCGGGTAGGCTGGTCATCTTGCGCACAGCGTCCGCTAGGCGGAGCACGCCTTTCTCCCTCGTGTATCTGCCCAGGACCCTCGGGAAGGTGCCGTAGAACCGGGGGTGCGGAGCCGATATGTGCCTGTTCAGTATCCCCTCCGGGCTGTGGACTCTGCCGTCGGTGCCCACGGCGACCCAGGGCTGCTTCATGATGAGCTCCACGTTCTCCTCCTTCTGGTTGAAGTTCACTATGCTGAAGCCGCCTTTGGCCTTGCCCTCGACGACGCTCTCCACGTGGTCTCTGAGGAGGTCTATGGCGCAGTCCAGAGGCTCCACGCCTCGCTTCTCCGCTACCTTGGCTATGTTCATGCCTACAAGGCTCTCGTCGAGGGGGAAGCTGCTGATCAAGGCTGCCTCGGGGCCGCCGCGGTCCTCCATGGCCTCGGCAAGCCCTTTTCTGATCCTATCGGTGGTGTCGGGGTCTTTCAGCCGCTTCAACAGCTCCTCGTTTCCGCCTTCGTTGGCCCATTTGGGTATCCAGGCTCCTAGGCCGGTTCCGCTGGCCCTGTACGGGTACTGGTCTGCGGTGACCTGGACGCCTTCGCTGCGGGCCTCTTCCACCATCTCTATGAGCCGGGGGCAGAGGTCCCAGAAGCGCTTGCTGAGGATCTTGAAGTGGCTGATGTTCACGGGCACCCCCGTCTCTCTGCCGATCCTGATGATCTCCTCGACGGCGCCCAGGGGGTCTCCCCGGTCTCCCTCGTCCCTGATGTGGCTGGTGTAGAAGCCTCCGTACTCCGCCACCACCTTGGTGAGCTCGATGACCTCCTCGGTCTCGGCGTAGCTCTGGGGATCGTAGCGGAGGCCCGTGGTGATGCCCCTGCACCCGGCGCCCATGGCCTTGGCGACCTCCCGCTTCATGGCGTCGAGCTCCGCGGGGGTTGGCGCCCTCATCTCCATGCCCATAACGTAGCGGCGTACAGTCCCGAAGCCTACGAGGGGCGCCACGTTTATGGACAGCCCACCTTCCTCGAGCCGAGCCAGGTACTCTTCCACGGTGCTCCAGTCCACCTCGACGCCCGCCTCCTCGAGGAACGGACTGGACCGAAGTAGCTCCTCCCTCATATCCCCGTTGAGGGGCGCGGCCCCGCTGCCGCAGCTGGGGAACACCGTGGTGCTCACCCCCATGTGTACCTTGCTGTCCGCCTCCCTGTTCACCATGATGGTGTAGTCGCTGTGGTCGTGCAGGTCGATGAACCCCGGCGCAACTGCCAAGCCACCCGCGTCGATGACCTCTTTCGCGTCGCCCTGTATCCTGCCGACCTCCACGATCCTCCCAGCCTTGACGCCGACGTCAGCTTTGAACCAGGGATTCCCCGAGCCTGTGAAAACCCTGCCATCCCTAACAGCTAGATCATACAACATGATCTCCCTGTACATTGATCGTCTGCATATTTTATAGCACTTCGGCGTCGTAGAGGATGTGAACCATATTGACGAAGCTCACCGAGCCCGGGAGGCTGAAGGAGCGCAGGGACGAGTCGAAGGAACGCACCTCAGCCGAGCACGAGCCGCCTCAGCTCGACCCGGGGTGGACCCCGCCCATCGACCTGCCGTGGCCCGAGTACGGGACCACCGAGAGGGGTTAAAACTGGCACATACCAACGCCCCTAAGGCAACCGGA
>CAZBUI010000060.1:0-11267 GCA_964495055.1 uncultured Candidatus Bathyarchaeia archaeon
AGCCGCCTCAGCTCGACCCGGGGTGGACCCCGCCCATCGACTTGTTTTGGAATGATTCCGCGACCACCGAGAGGGGTTAAAACTGGCACATACCAACGCCCCTAAGGCAACCGGAGGGGGAGAAGCTTAAACCTTGAACCACCGGTTTATTCAACCATGGGCAGCCCCAGCTTCGAAGAAGTGAAGGACAGCATAGAGTACCGCCTCGGCCAGGTCTACGAGCTCCTAGACGAGCTTGAGTACCAGCTGAACAAGTGCACCCCGAGGGAGCTCTACGACTACATGACCGGCGAGACGTATACTGGCGACAAAATCACGCTACTGGACGTCATAGGCAACGAGTACCTGCTACTCCACGAGGCCTACGAGATCAGCGAGCTCAAGAGGCTGGGCGTCGAGATAGGTACAAGGACCCTCATGGAGGCTTCCAAGGAGAAGATATACGAGGCTCACCTCAACGCCATGGAGTTCGAGCTGGACTACGCGCTGCTGCTGGAGGACTACTACTGGCTGAAGCACAGGCTCGGCCACCACGAGAAGGTGGTCAACGACGACCCGTGGATGCCCAAAGGATTCAAGCCCAGGGCGCGGGAGATACTAGAGAACTACACCCAGTACCGCGGCCTCTAGCCCCTGTTCTACGGTGTTGAACACCTGTTCTATTTGATGGGTATATTAACATCCAGAACGTCTTGATGCTCGACTTAAAATGAACAAGTCACAGCAACTATACGCGGTAACCGCCATATGCCTAAGCATCATACTGGCGGGAGCCATAATAGCCTACAGGCCAGGCGTTGTAGAGCCGGTCGATACATCCAGCGGGGTGACCGATTTCAGGTACCCCGGCGGCGTCGGCACGAGCATGAGCTTCGAGGCCTTCACCTACCAGGGTGAGGAGGCCGATGCGAAGACCATAAGCCTCTCAGGGTCGGGTAGCGCTTCCGCGCAGGCCGACGAGGCCAGCATCAGCCTGGGCGTCGAGGTGACGGACGAGTCCGCCGCCGAGGCCATAGCCGAGAACGCTGCAGCGATGGCTGCCGTGATCGCGGCCGTCAAGGCCCAAGGCGTTTCCGAGGACGACATCTTCACCACAGGCTACAGCGTCTACCCCCAGTACGACTGGACGGAGGCTGGACGCGTGTTCAGGGGCTACACGGTTACCAACATGGTTAGGGTCACCGTTAGGAACCTGGACAAGGTGGGCGATGTCATCGACGCGTCCGGCGAAGCTGGCGCCAACAGGATCGACGGCGTCAGCTTCGAGCTCAGTGACGCCAAGCGCGAGGAACTCAAGATGAAAGCCTACGTCGCGGCTATGGAGGACGCCGAAGCTAAGGTCGAGGTCATCGCAGAGATGCTGGGCCTCACGGTAACGGGTGTGCAGTCCGTCACCGAGAGCAGCTACGTCCCCGCGCGAAGCTACGTTCAGATGGACTACGCCGAGGCTACCTACGCGGGATCCAAGGCACCGACGCCCATCATGGAAGGCGAGCTGACGGTCACCGTGAGCATCCACATCGTCTACCTCTTCGCGTAAACCCCCTCTTTCTTTCCTTTTTATGAACTCATGCTAGGTATACAGATTATTAAGCGGCTGCTGGTTATCCAGGTAGATGGAATTTGTTTCCGGTGTTCATATCGTTAAACATGAACCTGGAACCCTGTGACGCGCATCTGGTGTACGGTACGGCATTAAGAAGAGGGATGGTTCCATACTCGTCACTTTGGCTCTGCTCACTTGACCCTGAGCGTAGCCATCGGTGAGTCGCTTCTCGACGCGGCTCAGATCAAGCAGAGCAGCCTGGTTTCCATGGCCTACGCGACGGAGGAGGGCCTGGTCAAGGAGGTAGGTGGCGTCATCAACATCAAAGTCAAGATCAAGAACACAGGTAGCAAAGAGACGAGGTACATAGTGGTCGTCAAGTGGAGCTTCCACGGCGAGGGAGGGGGAGACGGCGTGCGTTGAGGATCTCTGGCTTGAACTGGACCAGTACCAACACCTGGAGCTGGGGTGCCTGGAGGTCACCGAGGAAATGGCGGGTAGCCACTACGACGTAAAGTTCCTGCTTCATGATTACCCGACGGAGCATCTCCTCGACGAGAAGACAGTTTGGCGGGTAACTACGTCTTCATCGCGGACGCCGTGATCGATCAGTGGGATGAGTCGAATGACGTGGACGCCGACAGCGGGGAGGTCATCGTTGCCTGCCACGAGCTGGGCCACAGCGTAGGGATGCTCCAGCCGGGGGGACAGCCCGAGAAGTAAGGCCCGGACCTCTACAGCATCATGAGCACCATGAACGTCGAGAACGCCCTGTACATGGAGGGCAACTTGTACTACAGCGGGTCTTCTGGGGCACAAAGAACCTGGATTATTACGCAGTTCCATAATCGAACCTACTTTTTAATCAGCCATCCACCGAAATGTTAAAAAGAGATTACGTTAAATATTTCTAACGTTAGAAATAGTTTACAAAACGGATGGTTTAAAGATGGATAAACAGACAAAGAAGACCGCGGGCTGGGTAACAGGCATCCTGATAGGGCTCGCGTGGGGCTATCTCATGGAGAACTACGCCATCGGCATAGCCATGGGAACAGCACTAGGAGTCGTGTTCAGTAAACAGTTAGCGGGCGAGGAGCCCATACAGGACAAAAAGACCAGGAGGAGAGTAATGTGGCTGTCCCTAGCCATGATGGTGGCGGGCGCACTGGCCTACGGTTACATCACAGACAACCTGGTCTCGGGGCTCAGCGCCGGCATCGGCCTCAGCTTCGTCGTGGGCCTCAAGTGGGAGAAGATGTACGACGAGCGCATGAGCGCCGTCTTCAGCAAGGCAGCCAGGAACGCCTTCGTGGTGGTCTGCGCGGGCTTCAGCTTCGTGGCCTTCTTCGACGAGTTGGTGGAGCTGACGCCCTGGCTGGCCACGGTCCCCGTGGTAGGCAGGTTCGTGGGAGTCATGTACGCCAGCTGGGCGGTATTCCTAGCATCGTGGATGTACCATTCATACCTGAAGGGTGAGTAGAGGTGCGGACCAAGATACGTGAGCTGAGGGAGGAAAAGGGATTAACCCAGGAGCAGCTAGCCGACCTAGTCGACGTAACCCGCCAGACGATACTCTTCTTGGAGAAGGGCAAATATAACCCCAGCCTACGGCTGGCCTGGAACATAGCGAAGGTGTTTGATAAGCCCATCGAGGAGATCTTCAGCTTCGACGACGAGAAGAAGGGAGGTGAGAGATAGAGTTGGCGTACGCAGGTGGGGCTGTGGCCGCCGCCGCGATCGGCGCGAGCAGCTACCGGGTGAAGTTCAGGCGCGAGGAGTTCCTAGAGTTGGTGGACATCGCGAAGCCCCGGATAATATACCAGCGGGGCAGGATGCACTTTTTAGCTTCGACGGCTTCGTCATATACACGTTTCAGTGTAGCGACGAGGACTTCCCGGCGCAGCGGGTGCTCCACGCGGTAGAGTTCAGCAACTACCAGTGGTCGGAGTGAAACCCTCTTTTATTGACCGCAGGTTATTTCAGTCTCGGTTCACCGACCAATATGTAAACTCGATACGGTGGTAAGGCATGACCGAGACCCCGGACTGGAAGACCATTCTACAGGAACTCGTGGACAACATACAGGACAAGGTGCACTCATTCATCCCCAGGCGCCACTCGATGCCGGTGAACGAGTTCAAGAGGCTCCTCGACGACGAGTCCCAGGAAGCCATAGTGGAGACCCTCACCGAGAACAGGGTGTCCGCCAAGCTGGTGAGCGAGGAGGGGGACCATGTGTTCGGCGGCGGAGACTACTTCATCGTCGCGGACCCCGTGGACGGCACCACGAACCTGGCCAGGGGGCTGCAGCCGGCGGTGACCAGCATCAGTGTCAGCGAGACGAAGACCCAGGGCGGCGTGTTCGCGGGCATCGTCGTCAACCTCTACACAGGGGATACCTACTTCGCGGAGAAGGGTAAGGGCGCCATGCAGGACGGCTGGCCCCTCCAAGCCGCGGCACCCACACGGTACAGGGATGCCCTGGTGTCTATGGATTTGAGCAAGGTCCCTCGACTCGATGTGATGGCGCCCCTCATACGGGAGAGCAGCCACATCAGGGCAGAGGGATGCAGCGCCATGAGTCTCTGCCACGTGGCGGCAGGCGTCATCGACGCACACGTGGACATGAGGGGCATCCTAAGGGCCACGGACGCCTCCGCGGGGCTCCTCATCCTACGTGAGGCGGGCGGAGTCTATCAGGTGGAAGGTGAACCCTTCGGCGACTTCCCGTTGACGCGGGAGACATGTTTCAAGCTGGCGGCGGCGAGCTGCCCGGAGCTCATGGACGAGATCAACCAGCTGCTGAGAGCGGGATGAGGTACCCTTCTCGGCCCCTTGAGGCCAGGCTTGTGGATAGGCCCAACAGGTTTCTGGGTGTCGTCGAGGTACAGGGCTCCGAGGAGATGTGCTTCATACCTAACCCGGGGCGTATGCACGAGCTGATGGTGCCCGGCAAAAGGGTCTACCTCCTCGAGAAACGGGGCGAGCACAGGAAGACTAGGTACGACATGGTGCTCGTGGAGCACGGTGGCGTCATGGTGAGCGTGGACTCCCGGCTCCCCAACAAGGTGGTCGCTGAGGCCGTGGACGCGGGGCGCCTAAGAGAGTTCAGGAGCTACGCTGTTGAGAGGACTGAGCCAGTTTTCCATGACTCTCGGCTCGACCTCGTGCTCTCGGACGGCGAGGAACGGGTCATGGTGGAAACCAAGTCATGCACGCTGGTGGAGGAGGGAATGGCCCTCTTCCCAGACGCCCCCACCAAGAGAGGAACACGCCACATGGGGGCCCTCATGAAGGCGCTGGAAGGCGGACGCGCCGCCGTAGTTTTCGTGATCCAGCGGGGCGACGCCCTCGAGTTCAGGCCCAACGACGGCACAGACCCCGTGTTCGGGGAGGCACTAAGGCGGGCCGCCTCCATGGGGGTGGAGGTCTACGCCTATGTCTCCGAGGTCTCGCTTCAAGGCGTCGAGGTGAGAGAAAGGGTGCCCTTACGCCTATAATTTCACTCCATAAATCCTAAAAACCCTGTTTAGCCTCCTATACGCCGAGAAAAGCAATAAAAAAGGTTATCTGGCTCCTCGTCTACACACAGTTTTTAAGCATCGAGCCCATGTATTCTCGCTAAGAGGATAGTGGATGGGAAAAAAGAAAGTACTGAGCGAGAAAAACCTCAGGAGAATAGTCCTACCCAGCGAGAACGACGTCATCGGGGTAGTCCAGAAGCTCCTAGGTTTCGACCGGGTGCTCGTCAAGTGCCAGGACGGCCACACCAGGGTGTGCAGGATACGGGGTAAGATGAAGCGCCGGACTTGGATCAGGGAAGGCGACGTGGTCCTAGTAAGTCCATGGGACTTCCAGAGCGAGGAGCGGGGAGAGATATTCCACCGCTACACCGCCAACCAGGTAGACGAGCTCCGACAGAAAGGCGTGCTGCTCATAGAATAGGGAGCCATCTGAGAGAACACCCTTGTCCCGTGAAAGAGACTACGACGAGATCTCGGATAGGATAGATAGAAAGTACGAGGAAGACGCCCTCTTCAAAGACAAGAACAAGGAAGATTTCCGCGTCATAGAGGAGGTCTTCGACCGCCCGACCCTGCAGGGCGTGTACAAGCTCTTCAAGAAAGGCGTCATAGACCGCATCCACGGCGTGGTCAAGGCGGGAAAGGAGGCAAGGGTGTACTACGCCGTTCACCCGGACGGCAGGGAGCTCGCGGTCAAGATATACTACACTCACACAGCCGAGTTCCGTAAAGGGATGATGGACTACATCAGGGGCGACCCCCGGTTCAAGCGGATACGCAAGAGCCCCAGAAGCATCGTCTACACCTGGAACCAGAAGGAGTTCAGCAACCTGCAGCTATGCGAGGAGGCCGGGGTAAACTCCCCCAGGCCCATCGACTTCATCCGCAACATCCTCGTGATGACCTTCATAGGGGAGAACGGCGTCCCGGCCCCGCTGCTGAGAGAAGTCATGCCGGAGGACCCGGAGGGTTTTTACGGCCTCGTGCTGGACGAGATGCAGCTCATGTGGCAGAAGGCGGGGCTCGCCCACGGGGACCTCAGCGAGTACAACATAATGGTCCACGAGGAGAAGCCCGTGGTGTTCGACGTGAGCCAGGCCATGCTCATCATACACCCCATGGCGCCGTCGCTCCTGGAGCGGGACATAGGCAACGTGAACTACACGTTCAGGCGGCTGGGCGTCGAGACCAGGGACCCGGAGGAGCTGAAGGAGTGGATAACAGGTGGAACCGAAGACCTATATCAGGATACCTAGGGAAAGGGTGGGCGTCCTAATAGGGCCCCACGGCAGGAACAAGAAGCGCATCGAAGCGGCGTTCCAGGTGAAGCTAACCATAGACAGCGACACGGGGAACGTCGAGATAACCCCGCAGCCCGACCAGACCGACGCCTCCGTCCTATTCACCGTCCGCAACATATCCCACGCCATCGGCCGCGGCTTCAGCCCCAAGCGGGCCATGGCCCTCCTGAACGAGGACCAGCAGCTCCTCATCCTTGACCTAGAGGAGTACGTGGGCACCAGCAAAAACGCCCTCAACAGGGTCAAGGGAAGGATCATAGGCAGGGGAGGAAAGAGCAGGGCTCTGCTGGAGGAACTCACGGAGTGCCTCATAAGCGTCTACGGCGGCACCGTCGCCATGATAGGCAGCTACGAGATGCTCCCCGTGGCCAGGGAGGCCGTGGAGATGCTCATAAACGGAGCCTTCCACAAGACGGTGTGGAATCATCTATATGCGTATAGACGCAAGATGAAGAAGGAGAAGAGGGAGCTCTGGTACGAGCCCCCGCGCAGGAGGGATGGAAGCTAGTGTCGCAGACGGAGTACCAGTCCATAAGCCCAGCGGACTTCTTCTACAGGAACAGGGAGATCGCCGGCTTCAGCAACCCGAGCAGGGCGACGTACACCGCGGTCAGGGAGCTGCTGGAGAACAGCATGGACGCGTGCGAGGCCCAGCGGGTGCCGCCGGAGGTCTACCTCAGGATAACCGAGATGGACAGCCGGCAAGACGCGGAGACCAATTTCTATAAGCTGCGGATCGAGGACAACGGAACGGGGGTCCCCGCGGAGCACATCCCCAGAGCCTTCGCCACGGTCTTCTACGGCAGCAAGTACACCCTCAAACAGGCCCGAGGCACCTTCGGGCTAGGCGGCACCATGGCCGTGCTCTACGGCCAGATCACCACCCACAAGCCGGTGCAGGTCATCAGCAGCACAGGCGGCGAGATCCATGAGTTCACCATGATGATCGACATCCAGAACAACCGCGCCAGCATACTCAAACACAACCTAAGGCAGAACCCGTCTGGCTGGCGGGGCACGGCACTGGAGCTGCAGATGGAAGGCGACTACAGCCGCATAATGTACAGGCTCATAGAGTACCTGAAGCAGACCGCTATGGTGAACCCCTACGCAGACATCACCTATGTGGACCCCCGGGGGAGGCTGTACAAGTTTGAGCGGGGCACGGATAAGCTGCCTCCTCTGCCCGAGTCGGTGAAGCCCCACCCCCACGGCGTAGATGTGGAGACCGTGAGAAGGCTTATCGCTACGACCAAGACTAGGAACATGAAGGACTTCATGAGGGAGCACTTCCAGGGGGTCGGCCCCATCACCTCCGAGAAGTTCCTGGACCTCGCCGGCATCAGATGCAAGGCCAAGCCCAAGACCCTGAGCCCGGAGGACATAGTCAAGCTGGTCCGGGCCACCCGCGAGTACTCGGGCTTCAAACGCCCAGACTCCAGCTGCCTCAGCCCCATAGGCGAGGAGCTGCTGGAGACGGGCATAAGGAAGGAGCTCAACCTCGGCGACGAAGACTACATCAAGGTGGTGACCCGGAAGCCCAGCACGTACCTCGGGTTCCCGTTCATCGTGGAGGCCGCCGTCGCCACAGGGAAGACGGTGCGCAAGACCCACGGCCCCGGGATAACCATATACAGGTTCGCAAACAGGATACCGCTCCTGTTCGACGAGAGCAGCGGCGTAGTCTGGAAGGCCGCGAACAAGAACATCAACTGGAAGACCTACAAGGTGGACAGCGACACCCCGCTGGTAATAGCTGTGCACGTATGCAGCACCAAGATACCGTACAAGAGCGTCGGCAAGGAGTACATGGCAGACCAGCCCGAGGTGGAGCGGGAGGTGACCAACGCCATCAGGGAGGCGGCCCGCGGCGTCAGAAGATACTTCAACCGCAGGTTCAGGATAGCACGGGAGCGCAGGAGGCTGAACGTGTTCAGCAAGTACCTGCCCGTCATCGCCGAGTTCTCGGCGAAGCTCGCCGAGAAGAAGCCGCCAGACATAGAGCCCCTGCTGATCATGGTGAGCGCGGATATACCTGAGGTAGAGAAGAAGCTGGAGGAGGTGCCGGAGATTGTCGAAGACGCGTCGGAGTGAAGCTGAGCGCCGCCGTGAGGCCATGGAGCAGAGCCTCACCGGCCTAGGGAACCTGATCTACGAGCAGATCACTAACCAGGAGTTCCCGTGGATACACATGCAGAGCAGGTCCACGGACAACATAATGTACGACCCGGAGGAGAGGCAGTACGTGCTGGGCCCCAGGATGATAAGGCGGCACAGCCGCAACATCCGCCACATGAGGCCCTTCACCCAGCTCGTATGGACGGCGTGGTTCGCCAAGGAGCTGGTGAGGCAGCGCAAGACCAGCACCCTCAGAGAGGTCTACTACTCGGCCCGGGGCCAGAGGGACATCGAGTACAACAACCAGCAGGAGAGCGACAACATAATCACCGACCTGGAGGTGGCGCTGAACAGGGCCCGGGAGGACTTCCACATCTTCCCCGAGGAGCGGTCCGCCATCTTCGGCGACCTCACCATAGAGTATACGGTGCCGGGGTACGAGGGGCGGCGCACCAACCTCACCGACCACCCCGACGGCGTCATGATAGGCCCCGCTGTCACCAGCAGCGAGTTCGTGGACGTGTCGGCCGACAAGGTGCTTGTGATAGAGAAGGGCGCCATGTTCACCCGGCTCGTCGAGGAGCGCGCCCACGACAAGTTCAACGCCATACTCATACACACGGCGGGCCAGAGCCCCAGGGCCACCAGGGGCATCATAAACAGGCTCAACCACGACCACGGGCTACCGGTCTACATATTCACCGACGGCGACCCATGGGGGATACACATCGCCATGGTCATCATAAGCGGCAGCGCCAACGCCGCCCACCTCAGGGGGCTCACCACGCCGGACGCCGAGTGGATAGGCGTCTGGGGCACCGACATAATCGACTACAAGCTGCCCACCGAGCCCCTCAGCGAGTTCGACCACAAGCGCCTCCAAGAGCTCAAGGACGACCCCCGGTACACGGGCGGCATATGGCAGAGGGAGCTGGACGTGTTCCTGGAGCTGGAGCAGAAGGCCGAGCTAGAGGCTTTCAGCCGGTACGGGCTCACCTACATCGTGGACGAGTACCTCCCCGCGAAGCTGGAAAGCTAATCCTTTTTTTACCCGTCGCGACATTGAGTGTTGATCACGTTGGAGCGCAGAATCAGCCTAGGCGTCAAGGGGCTCGCGGCGGTGCTCGCGGGCTTCCTCTTCCTCGCGACCGGAGCCCTGCTCTACCTGAACACGGCCAGCACGGAGATCGGGGAGGTGAACCCCTGGCTGTTCAAGCCCCTCGGCGTCGTGCTGGCGCTGGTGGGGCTTGTTCTCATGGCTTCGAGGGATGAGTAGCTTGGTTGTGAAGGGCATAATAATGGCGGGGGGCATGGGCACCAGGTTCCGCCCCATATCCAACTACTTCCAGAAGTGCATGATACCCATCGGGGACCAGCAGAAGCCCATACTGGAGTACGTGGTGCGGCTGTACGGCTACCACGGCATAAAGGACCTCCTACTCCTGGTGGGCTATAAGCACCAGCAGATAAAGAACTACTTCGACAACGGTGAACGGTTCGGCGTGAACATAAGCTACATGCTGGACAACCCGGACATGGTGGGCAGCGCGGGAGCCACGCTGAACGCCTACAGGAAGGGAGCCCTGACCGAGAAGGACACCCTGGTCATCTACTACGGAGACATCGTTAGCAACATCAACCTCCGCGAGATGGTCATGTTCCACGAGGACATGAAGGCCAAGGCCACCGTGGCCCTCGCCCCGGACTTCCAGGTGAACGTGGGCGTGGCCGAGCTGGACGGAGACCTGATCACGAGCTTCACGGAGAAGCCGCACCTCAAACGAGCCATAAGCATAGGCGTACTGATACTGGACGGCTCCGTGCTCAGGGAGATGGAGGAGATCTACAGCCATGGCATGCTCGAGGGCTTCGACCTCATGGGCGACGTCATCCAGTACCTCGTGGACAGGAAGGACAAGGTCGCCGCCTACATCACGAAGGCCTACTGGTACGACGTGGGCAGCATCGAGCGATACGAGAAGCTCAGCAACGGACGCATAAGCGAGGAGCTGGGGTTCCTCCTATAACGCCGGTCATGGGCCGGAAAGCTTCTTAACCCTGATCCGGACTTCATTACCGGCGGAACGATTTTGAAAGCCCTAGTCCTTGCCGGAGGCTTCGGCACGAGGCTCAGGCCCCTGAGCTGCAGCCGACCGAAGCCTCTCTTTCCGGTGGCGAACAAGCCCATCATAGATTACACGTTGCAGAGCCTCGCCCAGGCGGGGGTGGACACCGTCATCGTTTCGGTCCACTACATGGCGGATAAAATCGCTGACTACCTCGGCCCATCCAAGTACGGCGTGGACATCATTGTTTCACGGGAGCAGCGGCCCCTCGGGAAGGGAGGGGGGGTAAAGAACGCTGAGAAGCTACTCGGAGATGAGCCATTCGCCGTGATCAACGGGGACATCATCACGGACATCGACCTGCGCCGACTCGTCGCCTTCCATGAAGAGAAGGGTGGGCTGGCTACCATAGCCCTTCACTGGGTCGAGGACCCGGGCAGGTATGGCTCCGTGGAGCTCGACGACGAGGAAAGGATAACCAGGTTCGTGGAGAAGCCGGGGCCGGGGCAGGCGCCTAGCAACCTCATCAACGCCGGGATATACGTCCTCGAACCAGGGGTGCTGGACTATATGCCCCCCGGGAGAAGGTTCGACACGGAGGAGGAGGTCTTCCCGGTCCTCGCCCGGGAAGGAAAGCTGTTCGGCTTCGAGGCCCACGGCTACTGGTCGGACGTGGGGGTGCCCGCCGAGTACCTCAACGCGAACGCCG
>CAZBUI010000061.1:0-11240 GCA_964495055.1 uncultured Candidatus Bathyarchaeia archaeon
GGAAGAAAAATAACATCTAATCGATGATTTTATCCTCACTTCTCGGCCAATATATTGCTGATTCAGTTTGATTATTGACAGTCACACCCATCTCACAGGGCCGCCTCACTCCCAAGAACAAATTGTCTGGCTCATCGTGGAGGGAGGGAGCTTCACGGCTCCCTTCACCAGGGCAGAGGGAAAACCAGAATACCTACTAAAAGACATGGACCATCGGGGCGTCGAGAAGGGTTGGTGATGGGGTTCCCCAACACCATAACAAACCAACAGCTCTCGGAGGTGATGAGAGAACACCCTGACAGAATCATAGGCTTCGCCTCGGTGAGAGACCCCAAGAGCGGAGAGGCAGTCACCGAGCTCAAGGACGCCGTGGAGAAGCTCGGCTTGAAGGGCCTGAAGCTTCACCCAGACATACACTCGTTCTCCCCGTCAGACCCCGAGGTGTTTCCACTGATAAGGTGTGCAGCGGATCTGGACATGCCCGTGCTCATCCACTGCCTTCCCGGAGGCATGGTCAGGGGACACTTCGAACTTAACACGCCTGGGCACATTGACACCCTGAAGAAGCATGTTCCAGACGCCACGATAATACGAGCTCACATGGGTTGGCCAAGGTACATGGACGTGTTGTCTGTCGGCCAGATCCCGGGGGTATACGTGGAGACGTCCTGGGTGCTCACAAGCATAGCCAAGCTTAACGGCGTGCCCTATACTTCGAAGCTGGTTAGGAGGATCGGGGTGGATAACGTCGTTTTCGGCTCAGACTGGTGCACCGCGCAGATAGGGATGGAGCAGGAGAGGCAGATCAAGCTAATCGAGAGCCTTGACCTGTCCAGGGAAGAGAAAGACAAGGTACTGGGGGAGAACATGAGACAGGCATTGAATCTCTGAGCCCGTACAGCGATCACGATTTCTTGTATGTGAGCGTACACCAATAGAGCCACGTTATATAGTTTTATTTTGTGTTTACACCATCATAGACTAGATGAGTGCCGCGGCAAGGTTGACGCTGGTTAAACAGACCATGCTCTCCTCAGTGATGTTAGTGGTGATGCTTACCGTCTTCTGCGTCTCCGTCGGGGGTTTCCGTTTCCCGCGTCTATGGTTCTTCGCGGGTATGGCGTTCATCTACTTCCTGGGGAGCAACGTCGTGCTCTACAAGACTAACCCGGAGCTGCTGGTCCAGAGACTCAAGATAAGACGGAGTGGCTCCAAGACTTGGGACGAGGTTCTGGTCCGGGCGAGCAACCTGAGCGCCATGATACTCGTGCCCGCCGTCTCGGGTTTGGACGTGGGGCGTTACGGGTGGTCGAGCCTCGGGGCGCCTTTTCTGGTGGTGGGCGTGGTTTTGCTGGTTTTCTCCTCGGTTTTGATCAACTGGGCGATGGTGGTGAACCCCTTCTTCGAGCCCACGGTGCGCATCCAGGACGACCGGGAGCACCGGGTCGTCTCGTCCGGCCCGTATGCCTTTGTGCGCCACCCGGGGTATCTTTCGGGGATTCTGTGGATGACGTCTATCCCGCTGATCCTCGGGTCGCTGTACGGGCTTCTTCCCGTGGCTTTCTACTCTGTCCTGATGATCATAAGGACTTATCTTGAGGACAGGCCCCTTAAGGAGGAGTTGGCGGGGTACCGCGAATACTCAGCGAAGGTGCGGTACAGGCTCTTTCCCGGTATATGGTGATTAGAGAAGGCAGGTGTTTGCAGAACAATGTTCCATGTAACTAGGAAAAATCAAGCCGCCCATTAACACCCTCGTCCAAGGGGGAGGGGGATAAACGAAAAAAGGCGAACCGAAGCCCCGTTCATCGAAAGGAGCCCCAGAAACGCCCCTTTCAGATCAAATCATATACAAAAGTGTAATCCACCGAACACAAAAACACGCCCTAAACGTTAATTCCATGTTACAATGCCTGAGCCTCTGCTGTTTTATTTCCGGGGACCCTGTTCATTGCAGGTGTCTTGATTTGGACGAGATTAGGGTGTTGGTGGTCTACGACAGCGTCACCGGGAACGTGAAACGGATGGCCGAGGAGGTCGCGGAGGGCGTCAGGAGCCGCGGCGGACAAGCAGACGTGAGGAGGGTCGGGGAAGTCGACCTCGACGCGATCCCCCTGTACGACGGCTTCGCGTTCGGCTCCCCCACCCACTGCGGAATCATGAGCGCCAAGATGAACGCGTTCATCAACGAGGGGCTTCACCCCAGGTACTGGGGCAGGCTGCAAGGCAAGGTGGGGGTGGCCTTCACCTCCTCCGGAGGGCTGGGCGGAGGCAACGAGGTGACCCTCATGTCGCTTCTCTCCGTGATACTCAACTTCGGGATGATGACCTTCGGCGTCCCAGACTACGTTTCGAGGGACGTGACCCTCCACTACGGTGCGGTCTCCATCAAAGGCCCCGACGAGGACTCGCTGGCCGCGTGCAGGCTGCTGGGCGGTAGGCTCGTCGATCACTGTGCCGCGTTGAAACACGGTTGGCTTTCGGTGTTCCCCGAGTCGTAGAGATCTGCTTTGATGTTGACGGGAGAAACACCCAAAGTTTATTTACTACTCTAGGATAGTAACATTTCGTCTGTTGATTAAGCCCCCGATGTGAAGCTATGAACCCAAAAGCCGCGATAATCGGCCTAGACGGCGTGCCCATTCACCTGCTAGAGGACCTGACGCAGCGGGGCGTCATGCCCCACATGAACGAGCTAATCAAGCAGGGATGCCTAGCCAAGATGCGTTCAAGCCTCCCCGCTAACAGCGCAGCGTCCTGGAGCAGCATGATCACGGGCACCGGCCCGGGGAACCACGGCATCTACGGCTTCACAGACTTCATCCCCGGCACATACACCGTATGCTACCACAGTAGCAGTAAGCTGAAGGCCCAGCCTTTCTGGAGGAAGGAGCCGGAGAAACGCGTGCTCGTCATAAACCTCCCGGCGGCGTACCCCGCCCAGCCGCTGAACGGCGCCATGATCACGGGCTTCGTCTCGCCGCAACTGGAGAAGGCGGTGTACCCGCCCGACCTACTGGCATGGCTCAAGAGAGGTGGCTACGAGGTGGACGTGGACGCCTCGCTGTTCAGCAAGTCCATCCCCCTGTTCCTCCGTAAACTAGAGGAGACGCTGGAACAAAGGACACGGGTCCTCGATAGCTTGCTTGAGAAAGACGGGTACGACCTGCTGTTCTTCGTGGTCACAGGCACAGACCGGATAGAGCACCACCTCTGGGACGCCTACGCCGACAGCGGACACGGCCAGCACCCCGAGTTCTTAGGGTTCTTCGAGAAGGTGGACGCCGCCGTGGCCCACGTCACGTCCAAGCTAGGCCCCGACGCCCCCCTCATGATGCTCAGCGACCACGGGATGGGCCCCGCCGAGACGGCGATAAACCTCAACACTCTGCTCAGGGACGAAGGCTACCTGGTGGCCGGGGACGACCCGCGGAAAAACTATAACAACGTCCGGGAGGAGACCCGGGCCTTCGCAGCCGAGTCCACCAAGATCTACCTGAACCGCGCCGAAAGGTTCCCCCGGGGCTCCGTGGAGCCAGAGGACACCCGACAAGTGCAGGGAGAGCTGGTTGACCTGTTATCAGGTTTGAGACACCAAGGACGTAGGGTGGTGAAGGAGGTCCACCGTGGAAACGACGTGTTCAGGGGGCCTGAAGCCGGGAACGCACCCGACCTCGTCGTGACGCCTATGAAGGGGTTCAGCCTCAAGACTGGGCTCTTCAAGGAGGCCCTCTACGAGGAGGACTTCCTTTCGGGGACGCACACGGAGGACGACGCCTTCCTGTACCTCAGGGGGCTGAGCCGGGGCGACCTACCGGATGACCCCTGCATCGAGGACGCGATCCACGTTTTCATGAAAACAACTGGAGATATGAAATATGCAACATAACGAGGAGAAGACCTGCTGGAACTGCCCCGCAGCCTTACTCAAGGGAAACGTCGACTTCAGGGCCTGCGGCCAGTCGATAGAGGCATTAAGAGACAAGATAAGCGAGGAGGGGCTCCTCATCGAGTGCGCGAGGCGCCCCGACCTCGGCATGTTCGAGCCCAGCATAACCTTCGAGCAGTGCCCCGAGTGGCGCGAGACCAGGTTCGGCTACATGCTCAAAGACATGCGCGTCATGATACTGGGGATCGACGGCTACCTGGGCTGGACCCTCGCATTGAAGCTGGCGAAGCTGGGCTGCAGGGTAAGCGGCATAGACAACCATCTGCGGCGGAGGGCCGTCGCCGAGAAAGGCAGCATGAGCGTCGTGCCCATCGCGGACATGGAGACCAGGCTCAGGACCGCCAAGGAGCGGCTGGGCGTGGAGATAGGCTTCCGCGAGCTCGACCTCCTCGACAGGGACGAGCTGGAGGAGTACCTCAGGGAGGTTCGGCCCGAGGCCGTGGTCCACTACGGCGAGATACCCAGCGCACCCTACAGCATGGTGGACGCCGAGCACGCCATACGGACCCAGCACAACAACACCCTGGGCACCCTCGGCGTGCTGTTCCTCATCAAGGAGATATGCCCCGAGGCAAACATACTCAAGCTGGGCACCATGGGGGAGTACGGCACCCCGCTGACCGGCCGCCCCATCTTCGAGGGCCTGTTCCCCGCCGACGCCGTGCTCACGTGGAAGGGCCGGGAGTGGAGCATGGGCGGCGAGCTCACCCCCAGGGACCCCGCCAGTTTCTACCACGTCAGCAAGGTCCAGGACACGTTCAACGTCTACGAGGCGTGCAAGTACTGGTGGCTCAGGAGCTACGACGTCATGCAGGGCGTCATATTCGGCGTCCACACCGAGGAGGTCTCCGAGCACCCGGACCTCCGCACCAGGCTCGACGTGGACGAGTGGTTCGGCACCGTCATCAACAGATTCGTCGCCCAGGCCGTCCTGGGCATCCCGCTGACCGTCTACGGCTCCGGGGAGCAGATCCGGGGCTACCTGGCGCTGGAGGACGCCATGGAGTGCATGGTGCGGCTCCTATCCTCGCCGCCGGAGCCCGGGCAGTACGACGTGGTGAACCAGCTGAGCCATCTCTACAAGGTCAAGGAGCTCGCAGAGGTCGTCGCCCGGGTGGGCAGCCAGATGCACGGGCTCACGGTCCGCATACAGCGGGTGGAGAACCCACGCGTCGAGGCCGACGAGCACCCCTTCCTCGTGGTCTCCAAGAAGCTCCGCGAGAACTTGGGGTACCAGCCCAAGACGCCCCTGGAGGTGGAGATAGACAGGATGTTCACCCTCCTCACGCAGCCCCAGATACGTGAGCGGCTGGAGACGGTCAGGGACACCGTGTTCCCCAAGACTTGGTGGAGCGGCGAGCACAAGGAATCCATGACCCTAGAGGTCTACGAGCCGGGCACCCACGGGGCCGCAGGGTACAATCCGGAGCTCGTGGTATCCGAACACGACGGTGACGACTAGATGGAGATAACCGACAGGGAGTTCGAGGACAAGGTCCTCGCCTCCGAGAAGCCGGTGCTGCTGGAGTACTGGGCGTCCTGGTGCCCCCCCTGCCACACCATCAAACGGGTGCTCAAGAAGCTCGACGGGGAGGACACGGGGTACCGGATAGTCACCGTGAACGTGGACCGCAACCTGGGCTACGCCTCCAAGCTCGAAGTGAAAGGGGTGCCCTGCTTCATGATCTTCAAGAGGGGCGAGCTCGTGCACCGCGAGGTGGGCGCTAGGTCCGAGAAACAGATACGCGCTATGCTGGAAGAACACCTGAGCGACGGCGCCCCTCAGGCGACCGCGGCCGCGTGCCCGAAATAGGCGAGGACACAGGGAGACCGCTTAGAGCGCAGCACATGTGTCTCAGAACATACGCTGAGAAATTCGCAGTTTATATATAAACGCCGGCTCAGATAATCGTTATTTAAGCATACTTTTTTACCTTTTTTTTAAATAAACCCCATAGAATAGTGATTTAGTCTAGGCTAAAATGTTTTATGCGCGTATGTTAATATTGGATGAACGTAGGGTACCAAAATGTCCATAGTTAACTTCTCACGAGCAAAGTCCCTCTGGGTCATCAACTACTTCAACTCCTGCGGCTTCATGGAGCTTCTTCCATGGGTGGGCTCCGGCTACGACATGGAGCGGTTCGGCATACTCGCCACCGCCAGCGCCAGGCACGCGGACGTGCTGATAGTCGCGGGGTACATAACCACGAAGGGCGCGAAGCGGGTGAAACGCATCTACGACCAGATGCCGTCGCCCAAGTTCGTGCTGGCGCTGGGCAGCTGCCCCATGACCGGCGGCATGTACTGGGACAGCTACAACACCGTGAAGCACATCGACGAGGTCGTGCCCGTGGACGTCTGGGTCCTCGGGTGCCCGCCTAAGCCCGAGAACATAGGCCATGGCATCGTCATGGCAATGAAGGCGATCGAGGGAGGCTTCAAGGGGCACTAGGGGGTTGACGGGACGAGTATAAACATCAGACAGTACATGGATGAGCGGTTCGGAGAAGCAGTCGCATACGTGGAGGACGCCGAGACCATGACCCTGCTGGTGAGCAGGGACATGGCCGAGGACGCGGCATCGGCCCTAAAAGACGTGGGATTCAACCATCTCTCAGACGTGACCGTTGTAGACTACATTGGGGAAGAGGAGTTCGAGCTCATCTACCATCTGTGGTCTCACGGCTCCCACACGAGGCTCATGCTGAAGACGCGGCTACCGCGCAGCTACCCGGCGATCAAGTCCTTCACACCCATATGGAGGTCGGCTCACATGCACGAGAGGGAGTGCCACGAGATGTTCGGCGTAGACTTCATAGGGCACACGGATCTCACCCCTCTCCTGCTGGAGGACTGGGAGGGGATCCCTCCTCTGAGGAAGGACTTCGACTCGAGGCAGTACGTGCTGGACAAGTTCTACGGGGGTGAACGAGAGTGACCGCCGACATACCTTTCTTCACGATACCCTTCGGGCCGTGCCACCCATCATCTGGGCACTTCCACGCCTACGTCACCGTGGACGGTGAGCGGGTCGTCAACCTCGTCCCGGACCCCGGGTACCTCCACAGGGGCTTCGAGAAGCTGATGGAGTACAGGACCTACCTCCAGAACTCGCCTCTGGTGGACAGGATATGTATCCTGGACCCCTTCGCGGCCGAGATGGGTTATGTCAACGCAGCCGAGAAGGTCCTCGAAGTGGAGGCCCCCGAGAGGGGAAAGTACATCAGGACGATCATGGCGGAGTTCGGGAGGATTCTGAGCCACATAACGTGGATAGGAGTCACCTCCATGGTGCTGGGCTTGGACAGCGGCTGCAAGATCGCGTGGGGGGACAGGGAGCCCATCATAAGGATCAACGAGAAGGTGACCGGCGGCAGGATATACCCCTGCTACTTCCTGCCGGGCGGCGTCCGCAGAGACCTGCCGGAGGGCTTCAACGAGACTGTGGAGGAGGCGTTCACCCGCCTAGAGAAGAACCTGGAGCAGTACGACTTCCTGGTCTTCAACAACGAGACCTTCAGGGTCCGCATGGAGAACGTCGGCTTCCTTGATGCAGAGAACGCCATAAGGCTGGGCGCCACCGGGCCGAACCTGAGGGCCGCAGGCGTAGAGGCCGACCTCAGGAAGGACGAGCCCTACGAGGTGTACGACCAGCTCGACTTCAAAGTGGTGACTCAAGACACAGGGGACGCGTTCTCCAGAGGCATGTGCAGGAGACTGGAGATAGAGGAGAGCATGAACATCATCAGGGACGCGATGGACAAGATGCCCGAAGGCGATTTCAAGAACAAGGCGTTCAGGCCCTTCACGAAGGCGAAGAAAAAGGAGACATACTTCTGCTGTGAGTCCGCACGGGGCGAGCAGTGCTACCACATGGTGGGCGACGGCAGTGACAAGCCTTACAGGGTGAAGGTGCGGGGGCCGAGCTTCTCCCACACCCTAGACGAGTTCCCGTACCTGGCGAAGAAGGCGTACATCGCCGACGTCCCAGCCATATACTGGAGCCTGGACCCCTGCCCGGCGGACGTGGATAGGTGAACTAGATGAAAATAAGCAGACTGCTGGAGCCGTTCAAGCTGTTGAGAAACCTGTACAGGAAGCCCATGACGCTCGTTTTCCCCCAGGAGGCGCTTCCACCGGTGGAAAACTACAGGGGAAGGCAGTTCCTCGACCCGGAGAAGTGCGTCGGCTGCGGTATGTGCTCGAGGGTGTGCCCGAACGACGCCATAAAGATGGTGGAGTACATGGATAAAAAATGCCCCGAGATAAACCTGGGTAAATGCTGTTTCTGCGCCTTGTGCGCGGAGAACTGCCCCACCGGGGCGCTGTACATGTCGAGCGAGATCTTCATCGCGGGCTACGACAAGAACTTCGCGGTGTACGGCCCAGAGAAGCTCGCCAAAGCTGAAGGCGAGTAGCCGCAGATCCAGACATAGTTTCTTCTCGTGGAGTCTCGGTTCTCCCGGTTGGCTGGGAGGCTAACCGAGGCACCGTCTTGGAGAAGGAATTAAAAGCACGCCTCCTAGGGTCAGCGGACATGGAGTCTGGGCGCAACTGGAGAGGCTTCATCGCTCAAATCCAGGAACCAGCCGAGGCACTGCCTAAATGGTGATGCGCGGCCGTTCTCCATGTTTTTATCCTCGCATCGCCTCTAGGCTACCTGTGGTTCCATGGTTGAAGCGAACAGGCTGGACGAGCTGGTGCATTACCAGGAAGGCTCCGTGGTGAGCAGAACGATCATAGACAAGAAGACAGGCACCGTCACCCTCTTCGCTTTCGACGAAGACGAGGGGCTCAGCGAGCACACAACGCCGTACGACGGCCTAGTCTACGTCTACGACGGGAAAGCGGAGATAACCATCTCGGGTGCCCCCACGAGGTCGGTGAGGGCCACACTATCGTTATGCCCGCCGACGAGCCCCACGCACTCAGAGCCCTCACCCCGTTCAAGATGATGCTGGTCATGATATGGGGAGAGTGAGGGCAAGCCCCTCCCTCGGCATGATCGGCCGATGGACCGTGTGACGGACAGGGCCCCAGTAGCGCAATCAGCACGTCAGCCCCTTTCTGGAAGCGTCCGGGGCATGGTCAACAACAGCGGCACCCTCACGAAGACGTCCATGAACATGTGGAACAGGAACGGGGCCCGCGGAGAGACGCTCGTGTAAAGTATGCCGCCGAGCAGCGGCGCAGGTATCATGAAGACCCGCCTCAGCAGCTCCCTCACCCCCATCCACCTGCCCCTCTCCTCGGGGGACACCAGCTCGTTCCTGTACGCCGCCAGGACGCTGAGGCTCGGGTTGAAGGTCCCCCTGAGGACCCAGCCCAGTATCAGCAGCCTCGGGTCAGGGGTGAACAGCAGAATAAGCGTGGACGCGTGGAACAGTGGCCTCGTTAGAATCACAGTGTTTATCCTGCCTATCCTGTCCGCCAGCGCCCCCATGGGCACAGAGGACACTATTCCCACTATTGCGAAGACGGCTCCCATGCTCCCGATGACGATGGGGTCCACCCCCTTCACCTCCTGGGCGTAGACCATCACGTACTTCCCCATCACGGCGTAGCTGGAGGCGCTTATCGTGTCGATCAACAGCCACCTCTTGAGATACGGCGACCCCGACAGCACCTCGCGGAGGCCCTCCAGCAGCGACCCCCCGCCGCCTTGGAGGCTCCCCGTCTCCTCGAACCTGAGCACTATGTACAGGCCGATCACGGCCAGCCCGAGGAACTCGATGAGAAAAAGCGTCTTCAGACTCCCAGCCGAGACGCCTCCCAGACGCGTGAGGATGGCCGCCGCCACCAGTGGCGCCACCACCACGGGCACCATGGAGACGGACGTCACCAGAGTAAACCCCTTGGCCCTCTCCTCGTTCCGGAGAGAGTTGGCCATGACCACGTTCTCCAGCCCCTGGGAAAAGAAGTAAGCCAGACTCGACAGCGAGGTGGCCACCGCGATCCAGACCCAGTCCCTCGCCAGGAAATAAGTCAACGGCACCAGCGCCTGGACGAGGACCGTGAAAAGCATGAGCCTCCTAGAGCTGTACTCGTCGATGAGCCGCCCGAAGGGGTAAGCCACGACGGCGTTCACCAGCCACCCGATGGAGCCCACCAGCCCCAGCTGGACGAAGCTGGCCCCCAGCTGCCGGATGTAGATGCTCGTGTAGTCCAGAGTAAGGTAGCTGAACGCCGAGAACCCGCATTTCTTCAACAGCACCAGCCTGTAGTTCCTGGCCTGTCTGAAGAAGAACCCCCTCAGCTCGTCGAACAGTGCAGAAGCACCCCTCTGAGAGGGAACACGTCCATCGAGGTTTAAGATTTCGTAAAAGCAGACGCGACGTTTAAACAGGGGGCAGGGCATTGATCCCTGATGAGCCGAAAGGACGTGGCCCGTCTGGCGGCGAGGCTGCTATACGACCGGAAGGTGAAGGAGTACAAGGACGCTAAGGAGAGGGCCGCCGCGAGTCTGGGCTCCAATGCGCTTCCCAGCAACTACGAGGTCGCGGTGGAGCTGGACGACCTCACAGACAGGCTTGAGGGAGACGACCGCCAGAGACGCCTCACTAAGATGAGGGAGGCCGCCCTCCAGGTCATGAAGAAGCTAGCCCGCTACAGGCCCATGCTCATGGGCAGCGTCTGGAGGGGCACGATCCGCCTGGGCAGCGACATAGACATCATAGTGTACGGCGACCCCGACGAGGTGGAGCACACCCTCTCCGAGGGCTATGCCGTATCTGGGAGAGAAACCCGGAGGTTCACCATGGGTGGACAGCCCAGGGAAACCACCCACATAAACATCACGGTGGACGGCTGCGAGACCGAGCTCGTGGTGAGGCCCCCCCGAGACATGGAAGCCTACAGGCATGAACGCTGCGAGACCTACGGCGACCCCAGAAGAGGGCTGAGCGCCACCGAGCTGGAAAAGCTTATGAAGACAGCCCCCCTCCGCAGATTCGTGCCCAGGAGGCGGCCAAAGTGAAGCCCAGGCTCTTCGGGTCCTCAGGCATCAGGGGACTCGCCAACACAGACATAACCACCACACTCGCCCAGAGGGTGGGCGCCGCCCTAGCGACGGCCCACGCGGGGGGTTGCATGGTGGTGGGCAGGGACCCCCGCCTCACCGGCCCCATGCTGGAGTCGGCTCTCCTCAGCGGCCTGGCCGCGGGGGGAGCCGACGCCATCTCGCTGGGCCTGACCCCCACGCCGGTCACGGCGTGGATGGTATGCGAGACGGGCTCCGACGCGGGCGTCGAAGTGACCGCCAGCCCCACCCCGCCGCCGTACAACGGCC
>CAZBUI010000062.1:0-10340 GCA_964495055.1 uncultured Candidatus Bathyarchaeia archaeon
CTCCACATTTGGCTTCTTAAACGCAACACCGCGACAAACATAGAGATCACAGACCAGTTCAACGAAACAAAGGACGCAAAATACATCTACATAAAATACATCAACCCCCTGCTGAAGCAGGGAAAACTAGACAGAATCCGCCGAGGACTATACACAGCCATAGACCCCATCACAAACAAACCAGTAGCAGACCCAGTAATCGTAGCATCAAAAATCAGAACACCATACTACCTAGGATACTACACGGCCCTAACCCTATACGGCTCAGCATACAGCACAAGAACACAGACACACATCTGCATCCCACCAGAAAAAAGGTTCAGAGAGTTCACCTACAACGGCAACACATACACACCCATCTACACACAAGACACAAAAACAAACATCCAAACCATCAACCACAGAGGACACCAGATCAAAGTATGCGGCAAAGAACGCCTACTCGTAGAACTAGTAGAAAACCCACAACACGTAGGAGGCTGGGAGCAGGCACTAAAAAGCCTAGAAACACTAGGCGGAGTAGAATACGAGAAAATACCATACATGCTGGAGAAGAAAAACACCCAGATACTAACACGAAAAACAGGATACATCCTAGAACTCCTCAAACAACACAGCATATACCATAGACACCTCCCAGAACAAGTAACCCACCGAATCCAAACCATGGTACAAGGACAGCCAGAATACCTAGAGAAAAACCAGCCCGGACCACTAAACAAGAAATGGATGCTCTACATCCCAGAGGACTTCACAGAATACCTGAGAGGAGTCTAAGTTGAGCTACGACTACCGCTACCTACAATCACTACACCCCTATGATCCAGTTCAGTTAGAAAAAGTATGCAGAATCAGCGACACCCTCGAAAGAATAACACAGATACCGTTCCTAAGAAAACGCCTATCCCTCTACGGCGGAACGGCTCTAAATCTCATCCACTTCAAAGAAATACAACGGCTAAGCGTAGACATAGACTTCAACTACAGACACCAAGGCGAGGAAACAGACTGGGGAGAAATCAGAACAGAGATAGATGAAAACATCAAACAAATACTCGCATCACAAGGCTACAACGACCAAGACATCAAGATAGAGGCATCCTATCCCCTAAGCAGATTCACCATCAAATACACAAACCACCAAGACAAACAGGACTCGTTCAAAATCGAAACAGGATACATGAAACGGATACCAATACTCGCCAACGACACCTACCTAGACTTCAAACACATTGGCAAAGAAACCAAGTTCAAAGTAAAAACCCCAAAACACGAAGAAATCTACGCAAACAAACTCGTCACACTTCTGGACAGAGCAACACCAAGAGACCTCTACGACGTAGCTTCATTCTCGGAAACAAGCGCAGACCTAGACACACTACGTAAATGCACCATAATTGAAAGTCTGATGAGCCTAAAACAACCCATTACAAAGATCAAACCACAAAAAATAATTAAAAGAATCCCCTACGACGAGAGAATCAGAACAGTATCAAGACAGCCCAGCACACCAGACATCAAAGAGACACGACAAAAAGCAGCAACCTACACCAATAATATCTTTAACACTCTAAGCGAAAGCGAAAAACAATGCATAAAAACATTCTATAAAGATAAAAAATTCAAACCAGACCTGTTAAACACAAAACTACTACACCCAGATATCGAAAAACACCCGGGAATACTAAGAGCATTAGAACTATTTCAACAAGAATCTTGAGGATAACAAGTCACGAGCCCTCAAAGAGCCGCTACGAATAGCCTCATACTCCTCGTCACTCATACCCGCCCAGAGACCGGCACACTCAACAATCCGGTTCCTCTTCGCGAGCCTACGAATAGCATCACTGAAGCTTTCACCCTCAAGCTTTAGCCGTGAAAGCATCTCGTACACATCCTCTGTTATAGAGATGTTCTTGGAAGTCACACAAACACATAAGAGTACACACAGATAAACCTAGGAATCATCCACCACATGCACAGCAAGGGTTTCGAGTGTACAAACCATCAACCAGCCTCAAATAATAATAACAACATTTTAATAGTATTTTATGCTGAAAATACTAGTGAACGCGCCGTTGTCCTACGAGACCAAGGTGACGAGGCAGGGCCAGACCACCATACCCAAGCCCATCCGGGACAGATACGGGATCCAGGAGGGCGACGAGGTCATCTACATCGACCTGGGAGACCACATAGCCGTCATACCCGTGCCCAAACACCCACTCAAGACCCTGGAAGCCCTGAACATAGACGCCGAGGAACCGGTGCACGAGATGAGGGAGGAGGCGCGGATGACGGCCAGACGGCTGGCTGAAGAGAAGCACGGGAGGTGACCACCACGCTCATCGAGTCAGACCTCCTCCTCGCCTACATGAAGAAAAGCGACCGGCTGAAACCCGCGACCACGAAGATACTGACCGGGGTCGCCTCAGGCGACATCCCCCGCACCTACGCCTCCACAGCCACGCTCCAAGAGATCATCTTATGGTTCTATAACAGAGACATGCACAGAGAACTCGTCCAGGCCACCAACGCCATGACCCACATAAACAACATGAGATGGATACCCCTATCCCCGGAGATATGCCTCACCGCATCCATGCTCATCAAAGAACACAGGATAAACACCTTCGACGCCTACCACGCCGCCACAGCCATAACGGAAGACAAGACCATACTCAGCACAGAGCACGCATACGACAGAATCAAGGGAATCACCAGAATAGACCCCGAAACCTACGCCAAACAACTGTGACTCCATCTCATGGCCAGGCTTGAGGAGATATGCCCCGCCACGGGGCCGATGGCCGTCTTGATGAACTCGACTCCCCTCCGAAGCCATCACATGGAGCCAGAAACGTTGACCGAAGATAAACCCATTTGATGGGAAAAAAGTTTATTTATGTCTAAATCGTGACGCTTAGCCCCAGCCTATACATATGCGCGTCACACCGCCGGTGCATTCGATGGCGCATAAGGGAAAACACCGGCCAAACGATAGAACCGGGGCGAGTCCTTGAAAGAGCATCCACCCATCGCTCCATGCCTGAGGCAGCAAAACCGACACCATAACGGAATTTAAATAATATTAACATATTTTAAACAATTTTGATGTGGGTGGCCCCCCGGAAAAACGCTTGTAACAAGTAACCAGTTACAAGGAAAACGCAGACTTGCGAACCACCCCAAAGACCCGGAGCCAAGGCGCCACCCAAACAAGACCACCAGAGAGACACCCCACCCACCCCAGAACCCCACTACCCCAGGTTCTCTATCTCAACAGGCTCCAACTCATCGGCGGGCGTGAACCCGAACACCCTACCGTAGAAGTACAGCTCCGCCTCCAGGCTCCTAACGATGTTCTCCGCCATCCTGAACCCATGCTGCTCCCCCTCGAACGCCAAGTAAGCCACCGGCAGCCCCTTCTCCCTCAACGCCTCCACCATCAGCTCCGCCTGGTTAGGCGGAACCACCCTGTCCTCCAAGCCCTGGAACACGATCATGGGAACATTAATCCCATCCAGATGATTCACCGCTGACCGGTCTCTGTACAGGTCCCGCCTCTCCGGATAGGGCCCCACCAGGCTGAACAGGTACCTGCTCTCGAACTTGTGAGTGTCCCCCACGAACACCTCTAGGTCGCTGAGCCCGTAGTAGCTGGCCCCCGCCCTGAAGTAATCCCTGAACGCTAAGGCGCAGAGGGTCGTGTAGCCGCCGGCGCTGCCGCCCCTTATCGCCGTCCTCTCCGGGTCAGCGAGCCCCTCCCCCACGAGATACTTGGCCGCGTTGACGCTGTCATCCACATCAACAACGCCCCAATTACCTATCAAACGCCGCATATACTCCCTGCCGTACCCGGTGCTGCCCCCGTAGTTGACATCAACCACCGCGAAGCCCCGGCTCGTCCAGAACTGGATGCCCCAGCTCAGGGTCGTCGTCACCGCGCTCGTAGGACCCCCATGCACCTTCACCATCAACGGCGGAAGCTCCCCCTCAGGCGCCTCATAGTCCCTGTTCGCCGGCGGATAGTATATGGCGTGGGCCGTCAACCCGCCTTTCGTCGGGTACTCTATGGCCTCGGGCGTCGACAGGTAGCCCTCCTCCACCGTGGCCTCGTCGCTCCTCCTCAGCACCTCGACCTCTCCCTTAGCCAAGTCCAGCATCACGACCTCGGGGGCCTTCTCGTAGCTGCCGCCTACGAACACCACGCAGCCGTCCCCAACCTTAAGGCTGCTCAGGTCGGTGTAGGGCGTCTCCACCTCCTCCAGCGTCCCCCTCTCCGCGTCAATCCGGGCGAGGTGCCTGAACCCGTCCCTGCTGTACACCGCTATTATGCTGCCGGGCCCCTCGAACCCGTAGTAGGTGAGGCCGAAAACCCAGCTCGGGCCCCCGAACTCGGCCTCCACCTGGTACACCGCCTCCACCGCCCCGTCCCTCCACCTGTACAGGTTCCACCAGCCGCCCCGGTCCGAGACGAAATAGAGCACGCCGCCGGGGCTCCACTCCGGCTGGACGATCGACTCGCCCGGGCCGCCCGCCAACAGCTTCATCTCGCCCAGGGAGCCGTCCCCCTCCACATCGGCCACCCAGAGCTCGCAGCCGTCCCAGGGCATGTTCGGGTGGTTCCAAGTCAGAAACGCAAGCCTGTCCCCGCCCGGGCTCAGCCTCGGGCTTGAGTAGAAGTCGTTTCCCTCTGCGAGGATCGCCGAGGACCCGTCTTTCAAGGAGATGGCCACCAGGCTGTTGACGGCCTCGTCGCGCCCGGCGCCGTGGTCCTCCCTGACACAGATGAGGCGCCCCCGGGGATCGTGGATGTAGTCGGCGTGCCTCTGAGCCGGGTCCCCAGTCACCTTCACGGGGGCCCCGCCTTCCTCGCACCTGTAGAGGAGCTGGTCCCCGAAGTTCGAGAAGTAGACGACGCCGTCCACGACGGTGTACGCGGCTCCGCCGTACTCGTGCACCGTCGTCCTCGCGTTATAGCCCACAGGGCTCCGGTCCCTAACCTCGCCATCGCTGTACTCCACGACGACGCAGCGGCCCTTCTCGCTGGGCCTCATCTCAGACCAGTAGACCGTGCCCCCCTCCAGCTGCACATCACCCAGCCTCACGCTGCCTGAGGCGGTCAACTCGGCGGTGATGGGGGATCTCCAAGAGCCATAAGGAGCAGTCTCAACCATTCGAATCGTGTAAGTGTTCGTGCAAGAGGTATAAAACTTGGAGCGATCCAGGCCGGCAGATAACCGGTCAATGGAAAAATCCCCGATAACTTTCTAAAAAAAGTTTTAACGCCCACCGACAAACATGAGCACAATGACAGAACAGATTCTAAGCGACCTAAGGGACGCCGTCCTCTACTTCGACCCCGACGACGCCAGAAGACTCGCCCAGAAAGCCCTGGACACCGGCGTCGACCCCGTGGTGGCGCTGGAGGAGGGCCTAGCCAGACCCCTCAGGGAGATAGGGGACCGGTTCGGCACAGGCGAGGCGTTCATCACCGAGCTCATCGCCGCCGCCCAGGCCATGGAGGCCGGCGCCGAGGTCCTCAACGAGGAGATCGCCAGGCGAGGCGCCGCCAGCAGGAAGGTGGGCACCTTCCTCATAGGCACCGTGGAAGGCGACATCCACAGCATAGGCAAGAACATCGTCGCCACCATGCTCAGCACCGCGGGCTTCGAGGTCATAGACCTCGGCACCGACGTCCCCACGGATGCCTTCGTAGAGAAGGTTAGGGAGACCCACCCGGACATCCTAGGCCTCAGCGCCCTCATGACCACCACCATGGCCAAACAGAAGGAAGTCATAGAGGCGCTGCGAGAAGCGGGGCTACGAGACGGGCTGAAGATAATCGTAGGCGGCGCCCCCGTCACCGAAGGCTGGGTCGAGGAGATAGGCGCCGACGCCTGCGGCCTGGACGCCGTGAACGCCGTCGAGGCCTCCCTTAAGCTCATGGAGGGGAGGTAGCTGCCCCGGGTAACCTTCCTCGCCGAGGCGGACCGCGACGCCATCCACGACGCCTCGCTGACGGTGCTGGAGGAGGCCGGCGTCAAAGTCAACAACAGCCAAGCCCTGGAGCTGCTGAGGGACAACGGCTGCAAGGTGGAAGGCGACATCGTCCACATACCCCCGAGCCTGGCCGAGGAGTGCGTCGGGAAGGCGCCCGCGTCGTTCAAGCTCTTCACCCGGGAGGCCGAGACATCGTACACTGTGGGCGGCGACACCGTAATCTACAACCCCGGCTCCAGCGCCATATACTTCACAGACCGGGAGACCGGCGAGATGAGGAGGGCCGACGCACAGGACTTCAGGGAGCTTGTCAGGCTCACCGACGCCCTGCCGCACATCCACGCCCAGAGCACCGCCATGGTCCCCCACGACGTCCCCGACGGCATCTCCGACCTCTACAGGCTCTACGTCGTACTCAGGAACTCGTCCAAGCCCATAGTCACCGGCGCCTTCACCAAGGAGGGCCTCACCGACATGAAGAACATGCTGGACGCCGTCGCCGGCGACAGGCTACCCGAGGAGCCCCGCGCCATATTCGACTGCTGCCCTAGCAGCCCCCTGATGTGGAGCGACGTCACCTGCCAGAACCTCCTGGACTGCGCCGAGCACGGCATACCCGCCGAGATAATCCCAGCGCCCCAGATGGGCGCCACCAGCCCCGTCACCATAGCCGGCACCATCGTCGAGGCCAACGCCGAGTTCCTCAGCGGCGCCGTCATAAGCCAGCTGGCCACGCCAGGAGCCCCCCTCGTCTACGGCGGCTCCCCCAGCGCCTTCGACATGAGGCACTGCACCGCCCGCCTCGGCGCCGTCGAGGCCGTCATGGCTGCCTGCGCCTTCGCCGAGATGGGCAAACGCTACGGGGTGCCCACCCACGGCTACCTGGGACTCAGCGACTCCAAGGCGGTGGACGCCCAGAGCAGCTACGAGTCCGGCATGGGCATACTCCTCGCCGCCATGGCCCGGGTCAACGTGGTCTCGGGCCCCGGGATGCAGGCCAGCGAGAACTGCCAGAGCCTGGAGAAGCTGGTGATAGACGACGAGCTCTGCGGCGCAGCCTACAGGCTCATACAAGGGATACGGGTGGACGAGGACACCCTCGCCGCCGAAGTCATCGGCAAGGTGGGCCCGGGGGGCCACTTCCTCGCCGAGAGACACACCCGAGACCACCACATGAAGGAGAGGCACATGCCCGGCCCCATCATCGACAGGCTCTCCCCCGACGCCTGGACCAAGGCGGGCTCCAAGAACGCCACACAGCGAGCCAGAGAGATAGCCGACGAGACGCTGCGGACGCACACACCCAGACCGCTGCCCAGCGAGTCCGAGGAGAGGCTCGAAACCGTCTTCAAGGCGATACTGAAGAGACACGGCATCAAACCCGGCCAACTACCGAAAACATGAACCAGAAAATCTATAAACGAATCCCAAAGATAAAAGGGCGGTACCACACCCGCTTTTATCTGTGTTTATATTCGAGATAGAAGTAGAACGGACCCATTTGAAGGGTTCCCTCCTCTTCCCGATCATCCAGATAGACTGGCTGAATCCAATCTAAAACGTATCTACCGAGGAGTGAGGATAAAATCATCGATTAGATTCTAAGGTTTGACTAGTACCTTTTGCAGTTCTTTGGTGTTCTCACACCAGCTACAGGGAGTAGTCAAATAACGTTCCACCTTACCATAGGCTTCTGCCTCTTTAAGAAACATGAAAGCCTGTTCCTCTGTTTCAGCCTCAAAGAACATAGCAATCTTATAGGGGCCACCAAAAAGTATCGCGCTCTCTCCAAGTTTCACACCGTCCGGTACTTCCCATACCGTTTCATGGTCCCCTTTTTCTTCGCTCCACTTGTATTTTGCCAGTTCCTCTTCATGACCCTCAAATCATCTGATTAATGCTAAAAACTTCATCTCTAGTTCACTAACCCCATAATCAGAATCAAGTAGGGATAAAATCTTCTTTTTTAAATTCCACCCACACGAACCTTAGACCTCCCCCTAGAGAGTGTAACTTGCTTCGAGGGTGGCAGCCTCCAGACCAATTATTGATGTCCTTCAACTCGCGTGCTCTTTCCGTTACTTTCTACATCCATGCTAACGATCACTTATTTTTCTGAATATGAGGAGGATGACGATGGAGAGGAGAGGGAAGACGCTGCAAACCAAGAACGCGGAACGGACCCCCAGAGAGTCAATCAGATACCCTATCAAGGGAGCAGAGAAGACCTGGCCGAGAGCCAACCCCGTGTATGAGAAGCCGATTCCTTGGGGATGCTCTGCCGCGGCTATGCTGGACAGGGCGTGTTGAGCCGGCACCCCGAGGTACCTAGCCACACCATACAGGACGAGGATCAACAACAACGCCGCAGACGCGAACCTGCCCAACGCCAAGAGAATCATGATAAAAGCCAACCCTAGATTAGCAGAGATCATGATCAGAGTTTTATCGTATTTGTCCGACAAGGCGCCTCCCAGGAGCGACGCCGCGCTGCCGACGGCGAGCATGACGCCGGTCAACAAACCGGCCCAGACCACGTTTTCGCCATAGGCCTCGGTGAGAAACAAGGGAATGAAGTTTTGAACGTTCCCAAGGGACAAGATGGAGATGCTGAGGACAAGTATGAAAAGTGGAAGAGTGAAGCGAAAATCAACGCTCTCCGATGAAACCGGGTTACTAGAAGTGGGAACTGGTTGACGTACCTTGACTGGGCTCTCGTTCACGAATCTCCAGAAGAGGAAGATGATGCAGAGTCCTACACCTGGGATTACCTGAAGTGCGCGACGCCAGCCGAGCATCGACGCGAGCGCCGCGATTACAATCGTTCCAACGGCGGAACCGATGAAACCACCAACCTGGTGATATGCGATGTATTTGGCCTTGTTAGAAGCCGACGCCCTCTGAGTCACCATCGCGTAGGTGGCGGGGTGGAAGACGACCTGGCTGAGGGCGAAGATCGCAGATATCAGTAGGAGAAACTCGAAGACCGGGGCGAGGCTGTACATAAAGACTGCCGCGCTGCAGAATAGCATGCTGAGCACCGCGAGGCGTTTTCCCCCAAACTGCTCGACCAGATAACCCGCGGGACCCTGAAGAACGCTGATGACGCCGGACACGGATCCCAGGAGACCGATCTGAAACGTGGAGACGTTGAACTCCCCCCTCAGCAGCAGGTATAGCGGAGGCAATGCGTATAGATAGACGTGCTGCAGACTGTGGAGCAAGGCAAGCAAGCCCACCTCGATTCTTCTTCTGTCCATATCATCCCCTCCAGTCTGAGGTGAGGGACCTCCTCGAAGTTAGCTATTCTCGCTTATGAGACTTGCTTATAGATTCAGATAAAATCGCTTCCCGGAGAGACCCTCCAGCCTCTACTAACCAGAAAAACGAACACTGAACACACCCCTCCCTCCGGGATGGCTCCTTGTAGCCGGCCGCGTCAGCTAAACGTTATTATCTATGATCCCGTTTCAATCATCAGTGACCCCCATGAGCGGATTAGTCATAGTGAGAGACGTCATGGCGAAGAACGTCAAGACAGTTAAAACCGACGACACCGTCCACGCCGCGGTGCAGAAGATGAACAAGTTCGACATCGGCAGCGTCATCGTCACCGCGAGCGGACGCCCCGTCGGCATAATAACCGAGACCAACATACTCCGGCGCATAGTTGGGCCCCGCATGGACCCTGCCGCCGTCTGGGCCAAGGACATAATGACGAGCCCCCTCATCACCATAGACCCCAACATCGACCTGACCGAAGCCGCCAAGATCATGGCAAAGAACAACATTAAAAGGCTGCCCGTCATGGACGGCGACAAGCTCGTCGGCCTCCTCAGCAGCACCGACATAATGAAGGCGAGCCCCACCCAGCTGGGCATCCTCGAGGAGCTCCTCAGGGTGAGCTAGTGCTCCTCATGGAGACCATCCTCGCCAGGAGAAGCATCCGCAGCTACAGGCCCGACCCCGTGCCCAGGGAGAAGCTGGACTATATCCTCGAGGCCGCCCGCCTCGCCCCCAGCTGGAAGAACCAGCAGTGCTGGCGGTTCATCGTCGTCAAGGACGAGGAGAAACGCAGGGCCATCACCGAGAGAGGCTGGACCGCCGAGGCCCCCGTCATAATAGTCGGCTGCGCCCGCCCCGGGCTCAGCGGCGGCAACGCAGGCCAGCCCTACTACATGCTCGACATGGGCATAGCCATGGAGCACATGGTCCTCGCAGCCGCCGAGCAGGGCATGGGCACCTGCTGGATAGGAGGCCAGTTCGACGAGGAAACGGTCAAGGAGGAGCTCGGCGTCCCGGACGACGTGCGGGACGTCGCCCTGCTCCCTCTG
>CAZBUI010000062.1:10350-11189 GCA_964495055.1 uncultured Candidatus Bathyarchaeia archaeon
ACGCCAAGGACAGGAAGCCGATGGACGAGATCGTGAGCTACGATAAGTGGTAGTTATCTTTAGTAGAATCCCGCTTTTTATTCAATCTAACCCCTCGGCTCCTTTTTTCTCTAAAGCCCTCGTTCCATACGTCGCCAGCCATCAGGTAACTATGGCTTGCGTTCAAAGATTATATCCCGCCGCATATTGATACAACCCTGAACACAGATGAAGGACCCATGGGAGAGAGACGCGGCTCACCCCGCAGAGTACCACAGCGTGGAGTGCAGGCGAGGCCGCGAGTTCATATTGAGGATGACCACCGGCGCAGACGTCTACAAGGCCATCCAACAATTCGCCATAGATAAAGACATCAAGTTTGGAAAGATCCACGCCGCCTTCATGGGCGGCTTCAACCCCGCCAGGATGTACGTCTGGTGCCCCGACCCCCACGACCCCGACAACTGGCACAACGAGAGCTGCGCCAGCTACGAGAACCTAAGCATGCTCGTGAGCATGAGCGGCATGATCCACATCCGGCTAGTGGACGGCGAGCCCGAGCCTTTCCCCGCGATCCACTACGTCGTCGGCGGAGCCTGGGACGTGCCCACCGTGGGCGGCCACCTGGCCGAGGGGACCACCGTCAAGGGGGTCGTCGAGGTCTTCGTGACGGAGATACTGGGCATCGAGGAGCTGCTGCCCAGCGGCTACGACCCCGAGACGGACGGAGCCCCCGAGGAGTGGTACAGGGAACTCGAGTAGTCCCCCTCTCATATACCGGGCGCGTACTACACGATGGCGCCCCCCACTCATGTAAAACGCGAACATCAACAGGATCAGCAGGGCGGCGAACATTACCG
>CAZBUI010000063.1:0-11140 GCA_964495055.1 uncultured Candidatus Bathyarchaeia archaeon
CCTTCTGCAGCACTATCCCCCTGCCCATGGGTGCTCCCTCCAGGAGGTCCTTCTTTTCTTCTCTGCGCTTGAGGCGGAGAACATAGTCCTTGCTCTTCTTCCGCATCTTCTTCCTCTGCTTCTTCTTTATCCTCGCCGTGAACAAACCTTTCCCCATGTTCTCCACCTCAGCTGTTGGCCTCGACCACCATCTTCATCGGGAGAGGCAGCTTGTTGCTTGCCTTCCTCAGGGCGTCCTTAGCGGCCTCCAGCACGTTGTGTCTTATCTGGCCTGCCTTCGTGGCTACGATCTTGACCGTGTGGGTGAAGTCGCGGGCCGTGTTGCCCATGGTGAACCTCACGATCTTTGAGCCGGGTATGCCGCCCATGTACTCCTTCCTAGTATAGGCCATGGCGTTTTTTTCTCGATAGTTGCTTGGTTTCATTTTTTTCAGCTCAGAGGGGGAACCCTCGAAGTAAGGCAATGCTGCCGATGAACTCGTTTAGCGATGATAATATGTGAAGTAGCCCATTTAAACATTGCGTATTTTTAAATAAAAAAAGAATTTTTTCAAATATTCAATGAAAAAGAGTCGAATTATAAACGTATAATGTTATTAAATTATATGTGATTCCATTAATTTGTTTAAAAAAAGTGTAGGATGGTTCTATCCTCCCAGGGGATGGATAAAATTCCTAGCCTACAACCTTGACGTTGACCGCCCTAGGGCCCTTCGGTGTATCTTCGACGTCGAACTCTACCTTCTGGCCCAGCATCAGCGCGTAGACATCCTGTAGATCCGTGTGGTGGACGAAGATATCATCATCGTCTCCGTCTACATCAATGAACCCGTATCCTCGGCCGGTCAGCCATCTCTTCACAGTACCTTCCAACCCGTCTCACCTCCATTTTATCCTTCGTTTCTCAGCAGAATCGTAATGGCGCTCACGTTCCTAGTATCTCCGTCATGGGAGTCGAGCTCCTCCGTCATTATATCTATGGACTCGACCTTGACTCCGCTCAAGTACCTGTTCCTTGTAACCTCTGCGACGTCCACAGCCCGGCTGATGGCTCTTCCACGGGCCTTCAAGGCGACAGAGTCGCTGTGCCTGAGGCTCTCGATCACGGCCATGCAGTAGTTCATTATGGGCTTGGAGCCGACGTAAACGACGTTGTTCTTTGACATTCTTGTCACATCGATCTAGAGCGTATATTCCGTTTCAAAACCCAGAATTCAATACGCTTCTACGGGGAATGTAAACGATACCTGTTTTTTAAAGGTATTCACGGATCCTGCCCCATGAAGTAAAATATTGTTAAATAATCGGTTATTTAAGTCAGGATCAACCATTATTATTCGATGGATTCGTCTCGGAAATCAACCCTAATCAAGATCATGGAGATCGACGACGAGATAAAACGGATAAACTCTGACTCCACCTACAGGAGAGTCAGGCGAAACCTCAGGATCTTGAAGGAGTCGAGGACCGGCGGACGGTTGATACGGGTCCGGTCCCCAGACGACATAGACAGCTTCATAATGGTGCGCAGGAACAGCGGAGAGATGAAGGAAGTGCTGTCCAAGTACGAGGCCATGGTCGAACAATACGACAAGCGTGTTCGTGAACTCGCCAAGGAGAAAGCAGAGCTGGAGAGCAACCTCTTCGCTTAACAAAGAATTTTCGAAGCATAATGAACTATGTTGCTAATTGCATGGTATGCTCCGCATCTCTGCCCTGATGTCCCTGTTTATCGCTTGGTAGGTCTCCGTTTCAAGATCTTCGCTTCTCAGGAACGCGTATAGCAGCAGGCCCCTGTCGTATTTCTCCCAGCAGCCGCGTCCGGGGCTTTCCTTTATGGAGGCAAGGATGTTGGATGTGTGGATAACGTCGATGAGGTAGTTCTGCCTACCGTCGCTGGTTATGACCGCTAGAAGCCCCTCCGCCTCAGGGACGCGTTCGGTTGTCTGGTATGGTCCCTCAAACTCGTAGTTCCCTATGGGCTGCCTCGTTCTAAGCTGGGACATGGTTTACATCTTAGGGGTTTACCCTCACGGCTTGTTGACTAAACACCCGTACTGGATATAACAACGTGTTTCAAAGTGAAAAAAATTTCGGTAACATAGAAAAAAGATGGGTTTCCATGAGTTGTTTATGCGATTTATTTGGGTGAAGTCGATGATACACTTGAATAGATTTTTTTTCCTGTAAAACGTTTTAAGCGTAGGAGAGGGTGTTCTATGGGATCTCTGATTAAGCTGAATCTAGATGAGTTTTTAGAGTCCTCTGAAAAAGAGGAGAACATAATCGTATGCGAAAAGTGCAGCACGAAGATGCCTGAACATGTTGTGCTTTGCTGGAACTGCGGCAGCGTCCTCGACGAGAACCTCAAACGCCTAATGGGTGAGGAGGGCTAGCCCCTGTACTCATGTCTCAGTATGCTGTAGAGCAGGCTGTCACGACGCTCTCCCCTGATCTTGACGTTTTCCCTGAGCCGGCCCTCCCTCTTCATGCCGTTCTTCTCCATGACCCTCCAGGACGCCACGTTCATGGGGTCACACTTGGCGATAATACGGTGGAGGTCCAGCTCCTTGAACCCGAACCCGATGAGGGCACCCGCGGCCTCTATTCCTATACCTCTGCCCCAGTGCTCGGGGCGCATGCAGTACCCCATCTCGCCTTCCGAGTTTTGCGTCGGTGACGGTTAAACCGCATCCACCGATGAGCTCGCCTCCGATGGTGAGGGCCAGCGTGTAGCCCGTTCTTGGCCTCTGCCTCTGCTTCTCGATGGCCCTCTCAAGGAAACTCCGGGTGTCCTCAGGCGTGTTGGGTCCGAAGCCCATGTACTCCACCACAAGGGAGTCCGAGGCGTAGGCGTGGGCAGCCTCGTAGTCGTCCATGGTGAACTCCCTAAGTACTAGGCGCTCCGTCTCGATGGTGACCATGGAATCTGAATGAGGTGTCATAGAGATAAATGTGGCTGATGAGAGCCCCTTTTAATCCCTGAAGGGCCAGCAGAGGGTTAAGTACGTTTACCTGTGTCTCTGATCCACAACGTGAACGATGTAGGGTATGACCGCCGTGGCAGCCAGAAAAAGGAGCCATACGCGTCCCTCGATGAGGTTGTAGTCACGTAGAAGCCTGTCCCAGCTGTGTCCTACCACGTAGTGGCCGAAACCGAACTCGAACACGATGGTGGCCATGAGCCACATCACGCCTATCGCCCAGGCTGTCGCCTTGTCGGGAATGATCCAGCGTCTGTTCATGAGCCACGTCGCCGCCAGCACCAGTGCTATCCCGGTCGCCGTGCTTACTTGGTGGGCCGTCAACTCGTTCATGTATGGGCCGTACAGGCTGTTTCGGGCTATTCCGTTGATTATAGCTACAACCATGAGGCCGAACCATCCCAATCCGTATTTTTTCAAGGTGTCAGAGTCCATTATTCATCTCTCCGCACCATCACGTGGCTTCTTATTAATGTTGTAGTTTTCATCCATGGACTAGGTTCTTGAGTCCGATGTTGGCTGCGATCTTCCTTGCCTCCTCTATCTCCTTCGAGGTGAGTCTTCGGCTGAGCTCCGGCCTTTCCTCGGCCCTCCACTCGGGGCGGTACTGGAACATGAGGTTTACCCGTGTCCAGGGGCCGAGGATGTCGTGTATCCACTGAAGGATGGGTCGGGTGCAGCACTCGTTGTGCCCCGGCAGCACGAGCACCCGGACTATGAGCTCGCCGTACTCGTGGGCCATCAAATGGTTCCGGGTGCATGCCTCCCAGTAGCCGGGGGCGTCGCTGATGGCCGCGGCGCAGTCGTCGTTGCCGTACTTGAAGTCCAGAAGGTAGACGTCTATGAACCCGGCGAGGAGCCGGGAGACCTCCTCCGAGTAGTAGCTGTTGCTGTTCCAGACCGTGGCGATGCTGGCGTCCACGTGCCTGAAGGTCTCCAGCCACTGCCAAGTCACCGGCGTCGGGTCGCCCCCCACCATGTTCAGGTTCCTGCAGCCTTTGTCGGCGAG
This sequence comes from uncultured Candidatus Bathyarchaeia archaeon, assembly GCA_964495055.1. GTDB lineage: Archaea > Thermoproteota > Bathyarchaeia > TCS64 > TCS64 > RBG-16-57-9. Next base: position 3,994 of record CAZBUI010000063.1, read on the forward strand.
GTTTTTCACATGGACGGCCATGAGCTCCGGAGTCACCGAGGCACCGCTGCTCTCCCACTGGCTGATGTCCCAGTTCTGACAGTGAAGGCACCTGATGCTGCAACCGCCTGTGAAGATGGTGCCGCTGGGCACCAGCTCGGGCTCCTCCCCCATGTGAGGAAAAGCAGAGTAGAGGCTGAAGTTGCGTCCCGCCCTGCAGTAGCCTCTCTCGCCTCGGAGCCTGTTCACGCCGCAGCCGCGCTCGCAGAACCTGCACTCCCTCATTAGACGGTGCCCCAGCAGCACCTTGATATCGTACCACGAGTTTTCCACCTTCTTCGGCTTCTTACCCGACGCGTCGCACGCTTCCTGAACCTCTCCGTACCCCGCTAGGAGGGCGTCATGGGTCTCCCACAGCGTGTCTAAGGGGTCGCGTCGACTGAACTCGGCTTCCACCGCCTTGTCTAATAGGTGCTTGGCGTGCTTCTTTTTCCTCACCACGTCCACATACCTTGGAAGCGCGCGGACGACGCCGGGATCGTCTAAGATGCCTCTTGCGTCGGGCCTTGTGAGCCACATCATGAAAACAGGTTGAGCCGTAGTTAAAGAGGTTTCACTGTGGCAGTTCGATAATATTCGGATGGACTGGACGCCTTGACGGTTAAAAAAGATTATGTTAGGATGGTTCCTACTTGATCCGCTCCAGCCTGAAGGAGACGGGACGGATGCCGTCGGTGCAGCAGGCAACCGTCTTCCCCTCCTCGGCCCACGGGAAGTTGCCGCCGAAATAGAGGACAGACAGACTCTTGAATAGGTCGTTCCAGGCCCAGATGCAGAAACCCTCGGGCTTCGTTCCGTTCTCGACTACGAACTCCCGCCCCTCCTTTAAGGCGGTGCAGATCTCGAACTTCCTGTCCGTCCCGGGTACGTTGGGGACATCCCCGTCGAAGATGATGGACGGGTCTACCCTCTTCAGGACGGTGATCTTCACTTTGGGTGTTGGCATATGTTCACTTCCTCCCGGTGAGTATACCGCATACGGTACATAATTTAAGGTTTACGGTATATACCGTATAGTATAATTAGGGGATGTTTAAAAGGTCGCAAGACCATATAATACATGAAATGGGCAAGAAGAAGACCTCGATCTACATAGACGAAGAACTCTGGAACGAGTGGATGCACTTCGTTCTCGACGACTCTAGCTACGGATCATCTCGTAAGGCTAGCGAGGCTCTCGAGGACGCCATGCGATGTTACCTGCGCCAGAGGAAGGGGAAGTCTATCTAACACATCTAATCCAGCAACCGTTATTACCCTCAGATTAGCCAAACATAATGAGAGACATGGAGTCCAGGTTCGTTGAGAGGCTCACCGATGACACGGTGCGCTGCACCATATGCCCCAGGATGTGCGTCGTGAAGCCGGGTGAGAAGGGGTTCTGCGGCACCAAGGAGAACGTGGATGGGAAGCTTGTGAGTCTCACGTATGGTCAGCTCTCGGCCTTCGCCGTGGACCCCATAGAGAAGAAGCCCCTCGCCCACTTCCACCCCGGCAGCCTGAGCCTAAGCGTGAGCAGCGTGGGCTGCAGCTTCACGTGCCCGTGGTGCCAGAACTGGCACATAAGCATGGCCAGCCTGGAGAACAGCCGCACCCGGTACATGAGACCGGAGGAGGTGGTGGAGGCCGCCGTGGTCCAGGAGTGCACAAGCATAAGCTATACCTACAACGAGCCCCTCATTAACCTCAACTACGTGGAGGATACGGCCCGCCTCGCCCACGAGTCCGAGATCAAGAACGTCCTCGTCACCAACGGCTACGTCAGCATACCCGCCTTGGAGCGGGTCGTGGACGTCATAGACGCCGCCAACGTGGACTGGAAGGCGTTCAATCAGGAGTTCTACAGGAAGTACTGCAGCGGCGAGCTCCAGGCCGTCCTCGACGCCACGGAGCACATGAAGAACAGCGGCGTCCATGTCGAGGTTACTTTCCTCGTCATACCCGAGACCAACGACAGCCCCGATGAGACGCGGGAGATGGCGAGGTACATCGTTGACCACCTGGGCCCCGAGACTCCGCTCCACCTGAGCAGGTTCTTTCCCATGTACAAGTTCAGGCACGTACCCGAGACCCCCGTGGAGACCCTGGTAAGGGCTAGGGAGATCGCCATGGAGGAGGGGGTCAGGTACGTGTTCGTGGGCAACGTTAGGGGCGGCGGCTACGAGGACACCATATGTCACGTCTGCGGCAAACCCGTCATCAAAAGGTCAGGGTACACCATAACGGGCTGGAACCTGGATGACGACAGGAGGTGCGTCCACTGCGGCGCCCATATACCCATCGTCGGCCAGAGGGAGTTCCATAGACAGAGCTATCTTCTTTAGCTCAAGTTATTTAACCGGCGGCAGTACAGTCATTCATATCATCGAGAGTTGAGCAGCATGAGCGTAGAGCGAAAGATAGTATACTTTGAGGAGCCGGGGAAGGAGCACACCGAGGAGACCCTGAGGATCGCCTTGGAGGCCGCCGAGGAGCGGGACATCGACACATTCCTCGTATCGAGCACGACGGGCTACACCGCCGAGAAGGCGGCTGAATTGTTCAAGGGGAGCGGGCTGAGGCTCGTGGTGGTGACTCACCAGACGGGATACAGGGAGCCCGGCGTCCAGCTCTTCCCAGACGATCTCAGGGAGAGGCTGTTAAAGCAGGGCGTCGATGTGGTTACCTGCACCGACGTGCTCACGGGCACCGTAGACGTAGGCATGAGCCGCCAGAGGCCCCCCAGGACCGGACAGCTGGACGCGCGGCTGCCGTACATACTGCCGCCAACCAACGTGGTGATCGCCAACACGCTGAGGCTGTTCAGCCAGGGCGTCAAGGTCTGCGCCGAGATAGCCATGATGGCCGTGGACAGCAACGCCGTGCCGTCCGGGGAGAGGGTGGTGAGCGTCGCCGGGAGCCACTCGGGCGCTGACACCGCCATGGTGTTGACAGCCGCAGAGTCGGGCAGGATCAGGGACATGAAGCTCCACGAGATCCTCTGTAAACCCCTCTAAATCTTTTCAATCACTTATTATCGGCCGATCCAGCGTCATACGCGATGCTATGATAGAATATGGAGTGCAGATCGAGCCCCAGTTCGGGTACACCTGGGAGATGATAAGAGAGGCGGCGTTGGCGGCCGAGGCGGCCGGCTTCGAGAGCCTGTGGTCTTCGGACCATTTCCTCATCCGCCCAGAGGCGGTTGACGTCAACTGTCTGGAGGCTTGGACGGTGCTGGCTGCGGTCGCCGTCGCAACCAAGCGGCTGAGGGTGGGCGCCATGGTGGCGTCCCAGAGCTACAGGAACCCCGCGCTGCACGCAAAGATGGCGGCGAGCCTGGGCCACATAAGCGGCGGCAGGGTATACTTCGGCATAGGAGCCGGCTGGAAGGAGGTGGAGTACAAGGCATACGACATACCTTTCCCGAGCCCCGGGAAACGTGTGAGGCAACTGGAGGAGGCCATAATCATCGCCAAGAAGCTGTGGACGGAGCCCAAGGCCGACTACCAGGGCAGGTATTACAGCGTCAGCGACTGCGTATCGATGCCCAAGCCGGTGCGGAGCCCGCTGCCGGTTCTCGTTGGGGGCATGGGAACCAGGCTGTTGAAAGTTTCTGCGAGGCACGCCGACGCCGTCAATTTCGCGTGGAACACGCCTCTGGATGCCTATGAGGAGAGGCTCGACGTTCTTGCTGGGCACTGCGACGAGGTGGGGCGAGACTACGACTCTATCAGGAAGTCGGCGGGGCTCCATCTGGCGCTTGAAGGCGTCGAGTCTGGCAAGACAGACCCTTACATAAAGTACGGCGGCGAGAGGAGGCGGGGGCGCAAGACGCCTGAGGAGGCCGCCGAGTTCATCGGAGGTTACGTTGACCTCGGCGTCGACCACTTCGTCATGGTGTTCCCCTACGGCTCGGAGCCTGAGAGCGTCGGGTTTTTCATGGAGCACGTGGCGTCCCTCGTCTAACTCCTTTTATTGATGTTCAGCGCTCATTCACGTTAACTGGTGGACGATGAACAGGCGAGGATGGGTGAGCATACTAGGCGTCGTGGTCGTCGCCCTGCTCTCCGCTACGCTTCTCTGGAGGCTCATGGTGCAGGGCGAGGCCCTGGGCCGTCTCGGGCTAGCAGGGGTCTTCGTGGCGTCCATGCTGAGCCACCTCACCGTCGTGGCCCGGGACATGTTTATTCCTCTCTTTCTTCCGCTGGCGTCGGTGTATCATCCAGTAGTGCTGGGGTCGGCGGCGGGGGCCGGTGCAGCCATCGGAGAGGTCGCCACGTACTTTCTGGGCTGGGGGGTCGCCGAGTCCATGGAGGAAATGACCGGGACGGAGGACAAGATCGCGGAATGGATCAGACGGTACGGGCTTGGGGCCGTCTTCCTAGTGGCGCTGACGCCGCTGCCTGACACGCTCATCGTGATACTGGCGGGTTCGAGGAAGTTGCCCTTCAGGAGGCTCCTCGCCGTCGAGGTGGTGGGCAAGTCGGCGCTGTACAGTGTGGGCGCCGTTGTGGGCGGCTTCGTTTACGGCGGCCTGGAGAGCAGCCTCGGCGCCTTCGTCGCGTCCGAGCTGATGGTCGTCGGCAGCATAGTGTTCTGTGTGGCGGTAACCTGGAAGCCCAGCAGGGACTGGATATTCGGTTGGATGGAGAAGGTCATATCGATCATCGGTGAAGACTGAATACGGGTTCCGTGGCAGGCGCCACCAAGAAAACTTACGTCTTTTGTCGATTATGTTTACGCCTTTTGTCGTAGTGTTTATATGTGGAGACGGGGACCATCGACAGATATTCAGGAGCATTTGGTTTGGACACCCAGAAACTAAGGCACCCCATCCTCCTGATGGGCAACCATGCAATAGCGAGAGGAGCCCTTGAGGCAGGCGTAAAGGTAGTCACAGGCTACCCCGGCACGCCGAGCAGCGAGATACTGACATACCTGGCCGGCGAGGCGGACAGACACGGCCTCCACGTGGAGTGGAGCACCAACGAGAAGGTGGCCTACGAGGTGGCCTACGGCGCGGCCCTCGCCGGTGTCCGCGCCCTCATGACCACGAAGCACCTCGGCGTCAACGTGCTGAGCGACGCCCTCCTCGTCTCCGCCTACACTGGGGTGAACGGCGGCCTGGTCGTGGTCACCGCCGACGACATCCATCCCTTCAGCAGCCAGAACGCGGAGGACACCCGCTACTACGCCCGGCTCGCCAAGATACCGTGCATCGAGCCCACAAACGTCCAGGAGGCCAAGGACATGGTGTCGGACGCGTTCAGGATCAGCGAGGAGCTCCAGCTGCCCGTGCTGTTCAGGGTCACCGACAGGATATGCCACGCCAGGAGCGACGCCACCCTCGACGAGATTAACCCGTTGAACACGCCGCCGTCCTTCGTCAAGGATGACTCCCGCTACGTTATGGTGGCGCCCAACGCCCGGAGACGGGTCGAGTGGCTGAACGGCCAGATGGACAAGGCGGCGGCCTTGAGCGAAAACTACCCGGGGAACAGGGTGGAGGCGGCGTATTCCGCCAAGGTGGGCGTGATCGCGTCGGGCGTCACGTACGAGCACGCCATCGAGGCGTTGAACGTGCTGGGGCTGCGCGACAAGGTGTCGGTGCTCAAGCTGACATTCACGAACCCGTTGCCTAAGCAGATGATCGCCGCTTTCCTCAGAGCCCACAGCGAGGTTCTGGTGGTGGAGGAGATAGAGCCCATCATAGAGAACGAGGTAAACAGCGTCGCCCACCAGCTGGGGGTTGAGTCGAGCATCCACGGGAGGCTCGACGGCTACATCCCGAGAGAGCATGAGCTGACGCCCGACCGAGTAGGCATAGGCGTGACCCGCGTCCTCAAGATGGACGACCCGAGCCTAGAGGAGGCTGAGTACGAGACGCCCGAACTGGTAAGGCGTATCCCTAACCTGTGCGCCGGGTGCCCCCACGCGGCTAGCTACTACGCCCTCAAGCAGGCCATGAAGCGTGTGGGCGGCAGAGGGGCCGTGACGGGTGACAGGGGCTGCTACAACCAGGGCACCAACCCTCCGTTGAGCGCCATAGACACGTGTGTCTGCATGGGCGCGAGCATAAGCATGGCCTCGGGTCTCCGCCACGCCGGTGTGGACGCCCCCATAGTGGCGGTGATCGGGGACAGCACCTTCTTCCACAACGGCGTCCAGCCCCTCGTGAACGCCGTCCACAACACGGCCGACATAACCGTCATGATTCTGGACAACGGCTGGACTGGGATGACGGGACACCAGCCCAACCCGAACACGGGTCTGAACGCCACCGGTAAACCCGCCCCCAAGGTGAGCATCGAGGAGCTTGTCCGAGCCTGCGGCGTCAAATATGTTCAGGTGGTCTCGCCTTACAACGTGGAAGAGACCATAAACACGCTGGTTGCGACTATGAACCACAAGGGCCCGGCGGTGGTGATCAGCCGCCAGGTCTGTCCCGTCCAGGACCACAGGCTGAGGAAACGGGCCGGGGAGCGGCTCAGCTTCACGAGGTACGCCGTGGACCCAGAGAGGTGCACGGGCTGCCTGCACTGCGTCAACAGCATCGGATGCCCCGCCCTAGACACGGCGGACGGAAAGGTGACCATCAACATTGAACAGTGCATCGGCTGCGGGGTCTGCGCCCAGGTGTGCCCCTCAAAAGCGATAGAGGTGAAAAAGTGATGGCATTCAACATAATCATAACAGGAATAGGAGGCCAGGGAGTGGTCTCCGCCGGAACCATGATAGCCGAGGCGGCTCTCGCCGAAGGCTTGAGGATCAGAAGCAGCGACGCGACGGGCCTGGCCCAGCGGGGCGGCAGCGTCCACAGCCAGATAAAGATAGGGGAACAGGTGAGCAGCGCCATCCTCCACACGGGGACGGCCGACGTCGTCCTCGGCTTCGAGCCGCTGGAGGCTTCCCGGTGGGCGCACATGCTCAAACGCGACGGCGTAGCCATAGTGAACAGCAACCCGGTGTATCCGGTGACCGTCAAGAACGGCATGCTGAAGTACCCCAGCATCGAGGAGCAGAAGAAGGTATTCGATGAACGCGGGGCACGGAGCATATGGCTGGACGGCCACGCCCTCACCGAGAAGCTGGGCAACATGAGGGTCCTGAACAGCCTGATGATAGG
>CAZBUI010000064.1:0-11129 GCA_964495055.1 uncultured Candidatus Bathyarchaeia archaeon
CGGTGGACGCCGCGCTCGACGTTTGCCCTATACTCCCTGTAATACTCCATCTCCTTCAGCACCACCTGCTCAGGCGTGAGGCTGCTGGCGGCACTGTCGAGGTATATGACGCCTTTCTTCAGTATGGGGAAGTCCTCTCTGACCGACTGTACGTCGAACAAACCCATCAAGGAGAAAGGTGCAGGGAGTTGCTTAAGGCTATCGTCTAGGGGACCGTGACGCTCTTGGCTAGGTTCCTGGGCATGTCCGGGTCCAAGCCCTTGAGCACGGCGAGGTGGTACGATAGAAGCTGAAGCGGAACCACGTAGGGCACCGGGGAAAGCTCCTCGGGTATGCCTCTGGGCATCTCTATGGTGTCGTCTGAGAGGCGTTTCACCTCCTCGTCGCCCTCCTCGCAGAGGGATATGATCCTCGCCCCCCGGGCCTTCATCTCCATTATGCTGCCGAGTATGTGGGAGTGAGTCTCCCCCCTTGGGCACACGAAGACGCATGCGACGTCGTCCTCTATGATGCTTATGGGTCCGTGCTTGCTCTCCCCGGCGGGGTACGCCAGCGACGGGACGTAGGTGATCTCAAGAAGCTTCAGACGGCCCTCCAGGGCGGTGGCTGTGCTTATTCCTCTGCCTAGGAAGAGGAAAAGCTTCTCGTCTTGATACTTCTTCGCGAGGGTTTCTATAGACTCGGAGCTTTTTTCGATGACCGTCTCCACCCAGTCAGGTATCAGCTTAAGTTTCTTCTCGTATTCGTCGAGCTCGTCCTGGCTCAGCTTGCCCCGCTGCTTCGCCAGCCTCAACGCGAGCTGGGTCAGCACGATTACCTGAGACGTGAAGGTCTTTGTGGCTGCGACGCCGATCTCTGGACCGGACTGCTGGATGAGGTAGGCTCTAGAGACCCTAGTCAACGTGGATCCCACAGTGTTGGTGATTCCTAGAACGGTGGCGGCCCTCATCCTTGCGTGGTCGATGGCCTTCAAAGTGTCATAGGTTTCGCCGGATTGACTCACCGCGAGCACGATGGAGGCGATACCCACCGTGGAGCCGTACCGCTCGATGAATTCCGATGAAACCACGGGTATAGTGGTTAGACGGGAAAGTTTGGAGAACATGTAGGACGCCGCGAGGCAGGAGTGGTAGCTGGTGCCCGCCGCCGTGAGAAGCACCTCCTTGCCCCTGTCTAGGAACTGCGTCAATAGGTTGAGGTACTGCTCCTGCAGCCTTAGCCCGTTCCTGAGGCTGTCCGGTTGCTCGTATATCTCCTTGAGCATGAAATGCGTGTACCCCTGCTTCTCCGCCATCTCTAGGCTCCATGTGATCTCCTCGAGATCACGCTCCACGGCTGAGCCATCTATGACCTTAACGATCTCGTAGCCGTCCAGAAACAGGACGCCCATCTCCCCGTTCCGAAGGTACGCAACCCTGTTCGTGTATGGCAGCATAGCGGGGACGTCGGAGGCGCAGTATATGCCGTTATCCGATACACCTATCACTAGGGGGCTCTCATGGCGGGCGCAGTAGATCTTGTCTGGCTCGTGGGTCGATAAAACGACCACTGCGTAGGAGCCTTTGAGCCTCCTGAGGACCCTAAGAAGGGCTCCCTTCAATCCTATATCGGATTTCATCTCCTCCTCGATAAGGTGAGGGATCACCTCGGTGTCCGTGCGTGAGACGAATACGTGGCCCTTCTCGATGAGCTCCTCCTTAAGCTCCATGTAGTTCTCGATGACGCCGTTGTGTATTAGGGCGATGTTCCCCGAGCCGTCCGTGTGGGGGTGAGCGTTCACCATGCTGGGGGCGCCGTGGGTGGCCCACCTCGTGTGCCCCATCCCGATGGAGCCCATCATCTCGTTTATTCTCTGACCCTTGACGACCTCCTCCAGCTTTCCCCTGTCTTTGCGCACCTGAAGCTCGCCGTCTACGAGGGTGGCCACGCCTATGGAATCGTATCCTCTATATTCTAGGCGCTTCAACCCATCCGTTATCAGTTTAACTGCCTGCCCATCCCTGATTATGCAGCCGAATATTCCACACAAAATCGTCACACTCGTTTTAACTAGAGGAGTATTCCGTATTAATAAAACATCTTAAACATATTAGCTACTACAAAGCCGCTTCGTGTTATCAAATCATATAAGAATCCATCTTCTATTATTGGTATTCTAGTGCTGGAGATCCGGGGCCCTTGAAGTATGTGGCGCTTACGAGCGGCAGAAACGAAGAAAAGTTCATCAGGAGAACCGTTGAAGGCGTTCTCAGCCAGAGACCGGCCCCGGAAGCATACGTGGTAGTGGACGACGGCTCCGTTGACGAGACAGCCAAGATACTATCAGAGTACCCGGAAGTAACTGTGCTGAGCCTCGATAACCCCCGTCACCCGACCCGAGGCGTGAACCTTGCGTGGGCGCTCAACGCCGGGGGCAGGAAGGTCACCGAGCTTGTGCCCGACTGGGACTATCTCCTCAAGGTGGACGCGGACAGCGTGTTGCCCTCTGACTACTTCAGCAGACTACTTAGTAGGTTAAGTGAGAACCCCCGGCTGGGCGTTACCAGCGGCACCCCCCACGACGAGAAGGTTTGGCGGGGGAGGGCGTCGGACGGCGCCAAGATATACAGGCGCGCCTGCTGGGAGAGCATAGGACACTTCGTGCCGTGCAACGCCTTCGACACCCTCGCCCTGCTGCAGGCCAAAAGGCATGGTTGGATCATAGAGTCTTTCCCGGAGATAAAATACACCCAGCTTAGGACATGGCGGAGAGGCAGTCTCAACAGGTGGATACTCTCAGGCAGATCAAGGTACTACATAGGCTTCCCCGTGTGGCACACGTTCCTCATTGGGCTTGTGTATCTCATGGACAAGCCATGGATACTGGGAAGCACATCTATGTTCCTGGCCCACCTAGTCACGGCGCTTGGCAGGCTGGAGAAGCCCTTCCCATCCGAGTACTATGAGTTCGCCCGGAAATACGCCGTGTGGGAGACCCTGGAACGGCTCCACGAGAAAAGGCTGACCTAGTCCCCCGCGAGAAGTCCGGTAACTATATTGAAGAATTCTTTGATGTCAGGCTCCTCCAGCCCCAGACTCAAGTTAAGGCTGTAGAAGCCCTTCTTGGTGTGGCCTAGTTTACTCATGCCGTGGTCCGATATGATGAGCACGAGGTCGTCATCCCCGATTTTCTCCTTCACCCTCTTAGTAAGTAGGTCCATCTCCTCGTAGAGGGTCGCCAGCTTCTCGGTACCCCAAAACGCGTGGCCGAAGAGGTCGGTTATATGGAAGTGGATCATCAGCAGCCTCCACTCGCCCTCAAGGGCGTCGAAGAGGCGTTCCACCTCCTCCGCGAATGTGCTCCTTATCTTCTCCTCGAACAGGGGGAGGTAGTCAGGGTCCTGGCGCGCCCGTAGCACGTCTCCTATTGGGTATATCTCCTCTAGGTTCTTGTTGTATACTGGAACACCCAGCGCCACGCTGGGCTTTACGACCTCGAACAATGTGTCCACCTTTATGTCTTTCCTGCTGGGGAAGCTTGATTTCACGTCCATGGTCTCTCTCACCCTGTACCCCACCTTGAACCGCCTGAGGATGCCGTGGATGCTTTTATGTCTCCTCACATACCTGCGTAGCCAGTTGAGTCGGTTGTCCCACATCTGAGGCATGTCCACCCCGTGGACCTCCGGCGCCTCGCCTGTAATGAAGCTCGTCCATACAATGGGTGTCGAAGGATCATCAATCCCTCCAACGATGGGAACCTTGACTCTGCCGTGCTCTCTCTGCAGTATGTTGCGGAGGCGCAGTTCCTCAACTAGGTCATGGTCGAGGCCGTCGTATGCGAGGATGAGGGCCCTCATCGTCATTCCCTTCGGATGAGGTTCCATATAGAGGAGTCGACGCCGATGGGCTCGTTTATCCCCAGGGCCTCGAGTATGGTGGGCGCGATGGATAGGCTCTTGACCTCTTCCTCGATTACCACGTCCTTCCTCACGCCGTCGCCGTAGAAGATGAGGGGCACGTCCACCAGGACGGGTACGAACTTGTCTGTGTGGTGGGAGAACTGGCCGTGCTCGCCGAACTCCTCGCCGTGGTCAGAAGTTATTACGAGCAGGTCGTCGGGGCTGAACTTTTCGAAGAAGGCGCCGAGGTCACGGTCCATCTCCGTCACTTCCTCCCTGTACAGCGTCTTAGCCTGCTCTATCTCCTCCTCGGTGGGCGTGTAGTTGCCGTGCACAGCCTCTATGAGTCTGTCGTTCAGCGCCCGCATCTCGCCGCGGCTCATGTCAAGGCTGGTCTCCGACGGATAATAGGGGATGTGGGGTTCCATGAGGTGGACCCAGAGGAAGTAGTTCTCGTGTTCGCCCATCCACTCCAGGCTGTACTCCAGGGACTCTCCCGCCCGTGAGTATGGCAGATACCTCTCCTCGCTATAAACGTTGGCGCGGAGCCTCTTCATGCCCGCTATGACACTGGGCGGCAGGTTTCTCCGAAGCGATTTCCTCCAGCTCTTCTTCATCCTGAACTTGTCCGCCTTGAGGTCAATGGTCTCGGCGAACCCTGGGTGGAAGTTGTTCACCATGGGGTTTGAGTGGATGACGGCGGTGTGGACGCCGTGCCTGTTCAGCACCGTCGCTATGTTCGATTCAGGGTAGTAGACCGTGTCCGCTCCTAGGATGCACGGCATGCTATGCAGAGTGGAGGTGTTGCACGCCTTGGAGTTGCTGAAGAACACTCCCTCACCGGCGATCCTAATCAGGTTGGGTGTGACCTCGTTGTTGACGTGGTCGAGCCTCAGGGCGTCCAGTACAAGCAGAACGACGTTCATCCTTTAGCCTCGTTTCTCAACATAGAGTGTGGCCGTCTTTAAAAGAATGTATGACTGCCTAGCCTTCAAGCTTCCTGAGGAAGTCCACCAGCTGCCTGGCCCGTATCTCCGAGGTGTGGTGCTTCATGACTGTCTCGTAGCCATTCCGGGCGATGCGCTCTCTCTCCGCGTCGTCCTCCAGGTAGGACTCCAGCTTCTCCTTCCAGTCCTCCCGGTTTATCTCTACGTAGTTCTCCCCCGCCTTGAAGTGAAGCTCTTCGGCTGACTGGGGCTTGTCTGCCATGACGAGGGTGCCGCTGCCCATTATCTCGAAGAACTTGGAAACCGGGTATCTGAAGATGCTGGTGCCGAACACGAAGATCTTGGCTTTGGCGACGGTCTCTGCGTATCTCGGCCCCACGACGTACCCCTGCCGCTCAAGCTCCCGAGCGTCCCTGAGGGGCGTCCTGCCCGGCGGACGACCCCTGACAAGGCATCTCCAGCCCTTCCTCTCGGAGAGACGCGGCAGCTCCTTGTAGATCCTGTACCTGAGAGGGTATATGCGTCTCCTGTATGCGCCGAGGAAGATCACGTCGTATTCCTTCTCCTCGATCGGCCTGTAGATGCGGCTGTCTGTGAACCAGGGGAAGTGCTGTGTAGCTACCTTCAGGTTGTCGAGGTAATAGTCCGGATCGAACCGTGTGTACAGGGCCAGGTTGAACGGCAGCGGAGTCTTCTTGTACGGGGAGTACAGGTACCTCATGAGCACGCCGTCGAACCCTGTGTTGGCTGTGCTTACTATCTCCTCGGGGCCGACGTGCATGTCGTTCACCGTCATCACGGTCTTGGGAGTCTCGTCCGTCTTCTCTCTGGCCACCCGCTTGTTCTCTTCGTGCTGGGCGCTGCTGTTCACGATGAAGTCCGGGGGATCGTTCCCGTAGAGCCGCTTAACAGTCTCGTCGATGGCCTCCCCGGGGACGTGGCTCTCCCAGCCTGCGCCGCACCACTGGCAGTCGGCGAGCTTCGCCACCTCCTGCTCAAGGTAGTAGACGACGTTGAGGTTGACCAAGTCAGCGGACCTTATGGTGTTGAAGAGAACTCTCAATTGGACTCAGTTGGGTTCTATCGGTTGCCCCGCCGCATAAGGTTTTTTCTCGTTTGGCTACTTCTTCTCCTTGGGTTTGAAGGACTTTTTTATCTCCCAGACGGCGTAGAAGTAGATCACGGCGATTATCAGCGTGAAGAGGAGGCTGAAGCGCCAGAGGTCGAAGTTTCTCTGCTGGTTGAGCATGAACATCATGGGGAAGAACACCACCGCCGTTATGGCGGCGAGCCACATCTCCGGGTGTATCCTTGTCTGGTAGCTCATCACCGTCTCTTGTGGCGGTGGTTATCTAATTGTTATGGAGAAACGTTTCATCTTTAGAGCCATTCGCCGAGCTGCTCCTCCACCCGCCGCCGCAGCTTCCGCCTTCTGTATAGGTACCACGTCAGCCATGTCAGAGAGAAGAAGGGCACCACGTCGAGCCCCGGCACCAGCTCCAGCAGCGAGATGGCTCCGACCACGTTGAAGTATACGGCGCAGAAGAGGAAGCCAGCCAGATCCAGTATGTCACCGAGCAGGGGCGTCAACATTACCGGCGCCACAAACTCGAGGACATCTAGGAATAGGCACACCGTGAGAGTCGTCAGCTCCTCCCAGGAGACGCTTAGTATCCACGGCGCCGAGACGGTCTCAGCCTCCAAGAACGCACCCGCGTATTCATGGTTTTTAGAGTTTAAAAAATGTCATCCCGTGGGGATGATGAGCTGGGTGTCTTCGGGCACCACGATGAACTGGCTCTTCCCCGTCTCCGCTATGTCGCTCAGCGTCTCGAGGTAGAGGTACAGCCGTGTGAGCTCGTCTAGGTCGATGCCGGGGTCCGCCTCCGCTATAGTCAGCAACGCCTCTCTCGTGGCGTTGGCGACTATGAGCCTGGACTGGGCAACGCCCTCGGCCTCCTTGATGGCCGACTGGGCTCTCGCGTCGGCGATGACGAGGAGCCGGGTCTTGTTGAACTCGGCGGCTATGGACAGCTGCTCCGCGGCGAGCTTCTTCTCTATGGCGTCGACGAAGTTGACTGGCAGAGATATCTTCCTGATGTTGACGGCGTCCAGTATTATGGCGTCGCCGATGCTGGGCTCCTGGCTGAAGGACTCCTCCAGCTGTTCTCTCAGCATCACCCCTATGTTGGCCCTCTGCTCTATAGTCTGTATGGCTGTGTAGTCCACGAGGAGGTTCCTGATGGTCTCCCGTATTATGGGTATTACGGCTCTCTGCCTCCAGTCCAGGGTCGGGTACCGTCTGAACAGGTCGGCGGCTCCGCTGGGGTTGATCCTCCAGCGCACCGTCACGTCGACGTCTACCTTGAGCCCGTCCTTGGTGAGGCTCTCCACCGCAGGGAAGTCTCCCGCCTCCGTGACGTCGCTCCACATGTGGACGCTGTCCGTCGCCACGTATATCTTGTAGACGCTGGCCCACGGAGCCTTTATGAAGTACTGAGCGTTATTGCCGGTGCCTACTACGTTGGTGGAGCCGAAGACGGGGTCTACTATGACGGCTACGTAGCCGACGCCTATGCGGCCGACGCCGAAGAACAGCAGGCCGCCCGCTATGACTATGATTACCAGCGCTATTACCCCGATGCCCTCGAACCGGGGGCCCTCGAATCTGAACCTTCTTTCCACTGTTTTCACCTTTGCAGATACATAAAGAATGGTTGGTTAAAAGGTGTATCCGCTAGTCCCGTATTCCTTCCAGGACGCTTATGGCGTTCCAGATGCGGGTGCGGCTGTACATGGGCATGTTGGGGTCCTGGCTTATGTCCTCCAGTATGGCTATTGAGTTGGCCGCCCTGGCGGCGACGCTGAGGCTCTCGTCGAGGAGCATGTCGGCCGCCTGTTTCGCCGTCCGCCTGATGTTTCTGGGAGTGGTGTTGTCGTCCGCGATCATGTTGAGTATGGACATGGCCTGCTCCATTTTTCTTCTGTACTCGTCTTTGATACTCATGTTATCTCCTCCATGCAATTGATTTGCGAGGATTTGTTGTATAGGATTAAGGGGTCGGGATAAAAAACTATCTTTTTTCTAGGAGTTTTCTTCGAGGTATGATGGTAGATCGGCTACGCTGTCTAGGAGCACTGGGGGCGGGGTCTCGTTCTCCCAGCTCTTTAGGCCTCGGCGGCCCGTGGCGACGCCTATGAACCTGCATCGGCTATTCTTGGCTGAGTCGTAGTCGATCTGGTGGTCGCCCACCATGACGACGTCGTCTACCGTGAGACCCATCTGCTTGACTGTGTAATCTATGGCTTCACGGTAAGGCTTGGGTTGAGGCGTCTCGCCTCTTCCCAGTATGACGTCGAAGTAGCGGTGCATGCCCGTCTTCTTGAGAGCCTCCACCGCGTACCCGTGGTGGCCTCTGGTTAGAACCGCTAGCTTGAGTCCCTTGGCTTTGAGTTTTTCGACCGCCGCGGCGGCCCCCGGTATCTCTTTCAGGGTCTCGATCGCCTCCAGCTCGCCTTGGTTCATGTAGACCGTTATGGCGTCGCGAAGCCTCCGGCGTTCCCCTTCTGGTTTTCTCTGTCTATCCCACTCTCGTTCTGCGTGTTCCATTATCACCACAGTCGTTTGGTCTGTGGTGCTGAGGGTGCCCGGGGGGTGCCCGTTGCTCTCCAGCAGCTCTATTATGTTTCTCTTCATCTTGGGGAAGTCCACGTGGCTCTGGACGAGGGTGCTGTCGAGGTCGAATACGATGCCTTTTAGCTTCATGGGGGACACCGGGTTCTGGTTGAATTTGCGCAGCGGGTTTTTATTGTTTGCCCAATGGTCTATATCAACATACGCCGTATTCATTTCGATAGTGATGGTTAGCTGCGCCGGCTGCGTCCACGCTGTGGAGATAACAAGAGAGGTAAGGCTGAGGCTTGGGCAGGAGAACAAGGAGATACTGAACGCCTTGGAGAGGCGCGGCTTCAGTCTTGACGAGTTCTGTTACTGTGAAAAGCTGGGCTACATCGAGTCGGTGATAATGATGCGGGAGTGCGAAGAATGGACCCCGAGGTAACAGAAACTCATCAAGCCTAGCATTGGATGTTTTTTATGCTTCTTCGGCTAGATATGTGCTGAGTGGTATGGCTGATATTCTCTTTAAGGATGGGTTCGTCGTCACCATGGACGCCGATGGCAGGATATTGCCCGGCGGTGACGTCTACGTCGTGTATGATAGGATAGTTGAGGTCGGGGAAGGTCTAGAGGTGAGAGACCCGGAATACGTCGTGGACGCAAGGCACCACCTGGTGATGCCCGGGTTCGTGAACGCTCACAGCCACCTCCAACAGTATTTCCGCGGCGTCTACGAGCTCATGGGCGACTTCTTCGAGACCAACCTCCCGCTGGAGGGCTACCGGCAGCCGGAGCAGATGGAGACGCTGGGGCTCGCCAGCTGCGCCGAGTTCATCTACGGCGGCTGCACCACCAGCATGGTGGTCTACACATATCCAGACGGCTACGCCAAGGCTGTCGCCGAGGCGGGTAACAGGTGCCACATGGCTGGGGACATAGAGCACGTGGACCTGGAGCGGCTGAAGCACGGCGAGTTCCTGTATCTACCGGAGAAACGGGACGCCGCGGTTAGAAGGGCCAAGGAACTGTACCACAACTGGCATGGTGGGGCGGATGGCCGGATAACGACTCTGATGTGCCCCAAGGCGCCGGACATGGCGATGCCCGACGTCTACCTGGAGTGCAAGGAGTTCGCCGATGAGCGCGGCCTACGGTTGACCACTCACCTGAGCCAGAGCCAGCGGGAGTACAGGCAGGTAAAGAAGCTGTTCGGTAAGACGCCGCCCCGGCACCTCTACGACTTGGGGGTGATGGACGAGAAGCTGAGCGGCGCCCACCTGACGTACGGCACAGCCAAGG
This sequence comes from uncultured Candidatus Bathyarchaeia archaeon, assembly GCA_964495055.1. Lineage (GTDB taxonomy): Archaea > Thermoproteota > Bathyarchaeia > TCS64 > TCS64 > RBG-16-57-9. The sequence goes on from CAZBUI010000064.1 coordinate 9,747, forward strand.
ACTTCCAGCTAATCAAGGAGACGGGGATGGCCATACTGCACTGCCACAGCGTGGAGTCTCCTCTCGTGGACTGGCTAGACATGGGCATACCCATCGGCCTCGGCACCGACGACTATCACCATGACATGATGGAACTCGTCCGTGAGCAGAGGATGGGCGCCATGAGCAGATCAGGCAAGACCGGAGGCTACCATGGGATGATCAACAGCAGCCGTCGCACGGCTCGGCCCAGCTTCTACGAGATGCTGGAGCTCGCCACCATCGGAGGCGCCAGTGCCCTCGGCATGGACGACGAGATCGGCAGCCTGGAGGCTGGTAAGAAGGCGGACATAGTGACCTTCGACATGATGAACCCGTACCTCAACCCGACGAGGGACCCCGTGACCAGCGTCTTCCTGTACGGGACGCCCGGGGACATAGACAACGTGGTCTGCGACGGCAGGTTCCTCAAACGGGACGGAGCGCTGACGACCATCGACATGGAAGACGCGCTTCTGAAAGCCCAGCTTACCTGCGACCAGATAATAGACAGGTTCTTCGAGGAGCATCCCGACCAGAAGAAGATATGGGAGGAAAAATCCAGACGCTGAGCCCACCTATCAACGTTCATGCAGGCTAAAGACCGTTTATGAGGTAGATTTAAAGCACGGATATTTGATATTATTCGCCGTCGTGGAAATAATGGGTATAGCGCTCTAATTTTTCTCTGAACCGCCCTCCGTCCCTCGTTTGTAGACCATTTGAAGCATCGTGAAGTGAGGCAGATGACACAGACCATCCGTAAGATACGAGCCGCGTTGACCAGAAACCTCGGCGTAATGACAGCCACGACCGGGCTCTGGACCGTGGCGGGTAACCTGACCACGCCGTTCTTCGTCCTCTACGTACTTGAGCTTGGAGGAAGCTACGTGAACATCGGCGAGATATACGCCCTGGGCGCCGTGATCAAAGTTATCCCCGGGTTCCTGGGCGGGTACCTCGCAGACAAGGTGGGCAGAAAGAGGATCGTATACATCATGACCTATCTGCTGGCCAGCCTGGCGCTCATAAGGGCTTTCGCGCCGAGCTACAGGTGGCTCGTGCTGGCCGCCGTGCTTGAAGTCGTCCTCATGGGGTTCCGGCAGCCTTCGATGTCTTCTATCATAGGCGACTCCACCGAGCCGGACAACAGGGTCATGGGCTACGCGTTGATGATGGTGGGCCCCCAGATGGTCGGCATGTTGTCGCCGTCTATAATCGGCGTGTTGATGGACAGGCACGGCGTCAGGACCGCCATGATGTGGGGGTACATAGCCGTGTTTGCGCTGGGAAGCATAGCCGCCTTCGTGAGACAGCGGCACCTCGAGGAGACGTTGACGGTGAGCGAGCCGGTCACTCTATCAG